>CACZSB010000172.1 GCA_902783765.1 uncultured Lachnospiraceae bacterium | reverse complement strand
ATTTCCGGCTGCCGGAGAGTAAGCAGCTCCTTAGGCTTTCCCTGGCAGCCCTGGCTGCCTGCCTGGGGGCCTTTGGCCTGTATCACGCTTTATTGGCCCTGGGACTGGGAAACAGTCTGAGCTTTGTGCTGTGCCTGTGTCTGGCCCTGCTTGTCTATCCCCTTGTATTGTTTGGCATCAAGGCGCTAAATCGTCAGGAATGGCTGTCCTTGCCCAAGGGAGCAGCCATGCTTAGATTGGCCGCCCGCCTGGGGCTGATGAAGGAATAAGGCAGTATAATTGCTTATTCCTTAATTTTCCCCTGCTGAAACATATTCCTTGCCAGATAAATAAAGGGGGTATCCAGAAGGGATGTGACTACATAGATCAGATAGCCCATAAGAATGATGGACAGAAGGGTGGACCAGCTGTAGGTCCCGCCGAAGGCCAGCAGGTTAAAGAGGCAGGTATTGATGAACTGGCTCACAAGAGTGGAGCCGTTATTGCGAAGCCAGAGATGGCTTTTTTTGTTGCCAAAGCGCTTTTCCGTAAAGCTCCACCAGCGGTGGTAAAGCCAAACATCAAAGAACTGGCAAAGACCGTACACAAAGAGAGAGGCCAGGACCACCCGGGGGGTGGAGGCGAAAACCGTTTCCATGGAGGGAAAGACCCAATCATTCTCCGAAGGATTGTACAAAAGCCAGCTCTGGGACAAAAAGACAAAGAAAAGAGAGCCGCTGATGCCCAGCCAGACCGCCCGGTTGGCCTCCTTTTTGCCATAGCATTCCGATAAAATATCCGTGATAAGAAAAGTAACGGCAAATAGCACATTCCCCAGGGTCTGCTCCAGGCCAAAGGCCCGAATCAGAATCAGCACTTCGATATTGGCCAATACGGTGGCCAGCACAGACCAGACATAAAGACCGGTCTTCCCAAAAAAGCGGAAGACCAGGAGGGTGGTGCCGAACACAATCAAAAGTGTGCTCGCCAGAAGCAATTCATTCATAAAATTAATCTCCCTAGTTTTGTTTTAAGGCCTAAGCCTTTGGCAGGATGGTTTCGAACTGCCGGGGGAGAGCATAACAAAGATAAAGGGCTCTGTCAATGAAAAGATTCACTAAAGGTTCAAGAGGATCCCGGCCACGGCCCCCGCCAGCAGGAAAAAGCCCGGATGCAGTTTTTTCCAATGACGAATGGCCAAAAAGCAGGCGGCTCCCAAAAGAAGCTCCTTCCATTTAAAGATGCCCATGGAACCGGCGTTCAGGCCCTGCCAGGCGGAAAGATCCAGGAAGTTGGACAATAAGAGGGAAAGGCAAACGGCGGCAATCAGCGCGGTGGAGGCGGGTCTGAGACCGGAAAAAACCGCCGCCACATAGGGCGAATCCTTAAACTTTTTCAAGAAGCCAGCTACGATCAGAATAATGATCACAGATGGGGTAATGAGTCCCAGACTGGCCACCACAGCCCCGGGAAGTCCTGCGGTGCGAAAACCCGCAAAGGTGGCCATATTGACCCCGATAGGACCGGGGGTGGATTCGGATACGGCGATCATATCCGTTAAATCGCTTAAACTGAACCAGCCCGTGCGCTGGGAAATATCCTGCAAGAAGGGAAGTGTGGCTAACCCACCGCCTACGGCAAATAAGCCTGTTTTAAAGAATTCCCAGTAAAGCCTAAGTAAAATCATGACTTTGTCCTCCCGGGAAGAAAGCTAAAAAACAGTCCCCAGATGGCGGCCCCCGCCACCAAAAGAACTGAGGAAATCTTAAAGAAAAAGGAAAGAATCAGGATAATGGCAAATAATACCAGGGCCGGCAGGCCTTTGCCCTTAACATTGCTGCCCAGCAATTTAAAGACCGTATTAATCACCAATATCGTCACCACCACCCGCAGCCCCGCAAAGGCATGGATCACAGTGGGATTGTCCGCAAAATTCTGCAAAAAAGCAGCGATGAGGACAATGATCACCAGGGAGGGGAATACCACCCCCAGGGTGGCCGCCAGGCTACCCCAAAACCCTGCCATTTTATTGCCCACAAAGGTGGCGGTATTTACGGCAATCACCCCGGGGGTACATTGGCCGATGGCATAATAATCCGTCAGCTCCTCCCGGGAACACCAGCCTTTTTTATCCACCACTTCCCGTTCCAGAATGGGTAGCATGGCATAGCCTCCTCCGAAGGTGAGGCCGCCCACCCGGGCAAAGCTCAAAAAAAGGTCGGTATAAATACTCATAATATGGATACGGCCTCCTGAATACTGGATACCCCTATCAGCTTCATACCTCGGGCATTGAGATCGGCACTTAAAGAGCTTTTAGGCAAAAGGCAGGCCGTAAAGCCCAGCCGGGCCGCCTCCTGAACCCGTTCCTTGGCAAGCTGTACGGAGCGGACTTCTCCCGAAAGCCCCACCTCGCCGAAAACCATTAAATTGTCCGGGACGGATTTGTTTTTGTGACTGGAATACAGGGCCATTACCACCGCCAAGTCCAGGGCCGGATCGGAAAGCTTCAGCCCCCCCGTAACATTTACAAAGGCATCGAAATCAGATAAACCCAAGGACAGCCTTTTTTCCAGCACAGCCAGCAGCAGTGCCACCCGGTTATGATCCACACCGGTGGCGGTGCGCCGGCCCTGACCATAGGCACTGGGGGCCAGCAGCGCCTGTACCTCTAAAAGCAATGGCCTGGTGCCCTCCATAATACAGCTGATCACGGATCCGGAGGCATTTTCCGGTCGGCCGCTGAGCATATAAGCGGAAGGATTGGGGATTTCCTTAAGGCCGCTTCCCAGCATTTCAAATACGGCGATCTCCCCGGAGGCTCCAAAACGGTTTTTTACCCCCCGGAGGATCCGGTAGGAGGCATGGCGGTCTCCTTCAAAATACAGCACCGTATCCACCATATGCTCTAAAAGCTTAGGGCCTGCCACCGCACCGTCCTTGGTTACATGTCCCACGATAAAGACGCTGATGCCCAGGCTTTTTGCGGTATTCAGAATCATATTGGTACATTCCCGCACCTGGGTCACAGAGCCGGGAGCGGAGGCGGCGCTTTGGGCGGCCATGGTCTGAATGGAATCGATCACCGCCACAGCAGGGACTTCCTCCTTCAGGATCTCCAGAATGCGATCCATGTCGGTTTCGCACAAAAAGCGTAGATCCCCTTCAAATTCCCCCAGTCTTACGGCTCGAAGCTTAAGCTGAGAAAGGGATTCTTCGCCAGATACATACAGCACCTTTCGGCCGGAGAGGGCCATATGCCGACACATTTGAAGCAAAAGCGTGGATTTGCCGATGCCGGGATCTCCTCCGGTCAACACCAGCGAACCGGGCAGCAGTCCTCCGCCCAGCACCCGGTCCAATTCCTCAAAGCCCGTGGAAAAGCGGGTCTGATTTTCATTTTGGATCTCCGATAAGGAAACAGGGCGGGCCTGGCTTAGGGGATTGCCGCTGTTTAAGCGTCCCCGGCCACTCCCGGCCTTGGGAGCCTCCACCATGCTATTAGGCGTACTGCAGGCAGGGCAAAAACCGCTCCATTTGGAGGACTCATAGCCGCATTCCTTGCAGAAAAAGATGGTATTGGATGATTTGGCCATCAGCGCTTCCCTTCTTTTCGAATCTGGGGACAATCTGCTTCTATTACAATACTGAGCTGGTCCCCGTCATGAATACGAGCGGATAGAATCTCATCCGCCAGCTTGTCCTCCAGCTCGCTTTGCAGCAGCCGTTTTAAAGGCCGCGCCCCATATTTCGGCTCATATCCCCGGGCCACAAACCAGGCTTCGGCTTCTTCCGACAGATGAATGAGTATATTTCTGTTTTCCCGTATCCGTTTTTCAATATCCCGCAGCTGAAGTGCCAGAATAGCACGGATATCCTCCCGGTTTAACATACGGAATACGATGATATCGTCGATACGGTTGATAAACTCCGGCCTGAACAGACGGCGAACCTCCTCCATCACCAGGGATTTCATCCGCTCATGGGAGGCGCTGTCGCTTTCCGCAGCTCCAAAGCCCAGAGTTTTAGGCTCCACAATTTGCTGGGCGCCGGCATTGGAGGTCATGATAATCACCGTGTTTTTGAAATCCACGATTTTTCCCTTGGAATCCGTCAATCGGCCCTCATCCAAAATCTGAAGCAATATATGAAACACATCGGGATGGGCCTTTTCGATTTCATCAAACAGTACTACACTGTAGGGTTTTCGGCGGATCTGCTCGGAAAGCTGGCCTCCGTCGTCAAAGCCCACATATCCGGGAGGTGAGCCGATGATTTTCGACACGCTGTGTTTTTCCATATATTCTGACATATCAATGCGAATCAGGGCTTTTTCATCTCCGAAAAGAGCTTCTGCCAGGGCTTTGGACAGCTCGGTTTTCCCCACACCGGTGGGCCCAAGGAATAAAAAGCTGCCGATGGGCCTCCGGGGATCCCGCAATCCCGCCCGGCTGCGGCGGATGGCCCGGGCCAGGGAAGAAACCGCCTCCTCCTGGCCTATGACCCGCTGATGGATCTGCTGCTCCAGCTCCGTTAAACGGATGCCTTCCTCCCGGCTGAGCTCCTCCAAAGGAACCCCGGTCCAAAGGGAGAGGGTATGGGCCACATGGGCCGGCGTCAATACAAGCTTTTTCTGATTGTTTTCCATCCGGGCTCCGGCGCAGGCCTCGTCCAAAAGATCCAGGGCCTTATCCGGCCAGAGCCGATCGCTTAAGTATCGACGGGAGAGCTTCACCGCTGCTGAAATGGCCTCTTCGGATATCTTGATTTTATGATGGCTCTCAAAAAGGGGAGCCCGGCCCCGGAGAATGGCTTCTGTTTCCTCCAGGGTAGGTTCATCGATCAAAACTGACTGAAAACGGCGCTTTAAGGCACTGTCCTTTTCAATATGCTTGCGGTATTCATCCAGGGTGGTGGCCCCAATGATTTGGATCTCTCCCCGGGACAGGGCCGGTTTTAAGATATTGGCCGCATCCAGGCTTCCCTCTGCCCCGCCGGCACCGATCAGGGTGTGAAGCTCGTCAATAAATAAGATAATTTCCGGATGAGCCATAAACTCTTCCAGAATGTTTTTCATTCTTTCCTCAAATTCACCCCGGTATTTGGTGCCCGCCACCACATTGGCAATGCTTAAGGATACGATGCGCTTGCCCTTTAGGAAGGGGGGCACATCCCCTGCTGCGATTTTTTGAGCCAGAGCTTCCGTAACGGCGGTTTTGCCCACCCCGGGTTCCCCAATAAGACAGGGATTGTTTTTGGTGCGACGGCTTAAAATCTGCATCATCCGCCGCAATTCCTTCTCCCGGCCGATAACCGGTTCCAGCTGATTGCGCTGGGCCATGGCAGTCAGATCCCGGGTAAATTGATTAATGGTGCCGGTGCCGGTTTCCGGCTCCGCCAAAGCCTCCTCCATGCTGAAACGATCCTCCCCCATGGAGTTGAGCATGGCTTCTTCCAATTCCAAGGGATCCAGACCCAGGCGGCTCAAGACTCGGGCGGCAAGGCCCTCCCAATCCTGCACCAGCACTGAAAAAAGCTCTTCGGAGCCTATTTTTTTTGAATTCCGTAAAAGTGCAATATCCTGGGCCTCCTCCAGCAGCACTTCCAGCAAAGGAGAAGAGGGGAGGTCCCCCTCCACTGGCATCGTTTCCAGCTCCGGCGTGAAATAAGCCCCCAACATTTCCCGCAGAAGGTTTTCCACCTGCTCCCGTTCAAGCCCGAAGCCACGGAAAATCTCCCGGGGCAGAGAGGGAACATCAAAAAAAGCCAGGAGAAGATGCTCCGTGGAGACTGCACCGCTGTTGTATTCCCTGGCGATCACGGCTGCCCGGCGAAGAATACGGGATGCCACATCGGTAAAGGGTAGCTTTAATTGATCCATAGCTGCTCCTAAATAATCGTATTGGGGCGGCCCAAGGCCGCCTTTATGGATTTTACACTAATCCGGCTGCGGATTCAAGCGGAAGCGCAGAAAGACGGAAAGGAACAGCCCTCGTGCCAGAGGAATCATGCCTTCCTAAAATTGACGAAAGCAGCCGTTTGTGCTATAGTACGCAGGAGCCGGTATGGTCTGAAAGGACTGATACTGCTGTTGTTAATGTCAAAAATATGAGGATATCTTTATGAACCATAAGACGAATAAGATTCTGGGAATCATTACAGCTACCCTGGGCGGTCTGTTGTTGATCTTAGTGGCGGCGCTGCTGATTCGTGGCAGCCGGATCGGGGATATTTTTAATTTTTCGGAGCTGGTCAATCGGCAGACAAGCAGTTCTTCTCCCCAGGAGAGCGATCCTTCTTCCACTGACCCTGGGGCCAGCAGCGAAAGCACCGAGCAAATCACCACCACCGGTACGGAGCCGCCTGAACTGAAGTACAGCACCAAGCTTCGGGTGGGGGTTTCCCGCCTGGAGGGTAAATTCGATCCCTTCCAAAATCTTTGTGAGGGAGACGAAAGCGTTATGAAGCTGGTGGGCATCAATTTACTGACCCGGGATCGGGCCGGTAAGGTGATTATGCAGGCCAGCGAGGGTGAATACAGTTATTATCAGGGAAAACGCTATCTGTACACCGGACCCGCGGATATTATGGTGGAATACAATGAGGAAGCAGACGAAACTTCCTTTACCCTGCGGCTGAAGGACGGCATCTTTTTCAGCGACGGGGTCAAACTGACGGTGGATGATCTGATTTTCAATCTCTATGTCCGCCTGCAGCCCAATTTCCAGGGCGATGGCTTCCTGCGGGGCTATGATGTGGTGGGCCTGAAGAATTATTATTACAACAACTCCCTGGCAGAATCCATAGAAATCAGCAGTGAGGAAATCTGGGAAGAAGTCTTTAATCCCGGAGAAACCATGGAAGCCTATATTCGGCAGACCATTGCCAATGTGCTCCATGCCGAGGCTGAACAAAGCGAAAATATATGGACCTCTTACGCAGCCTTAGGTTACGGCAATTCCGCCGTGGAATTCTTTTATAATCTTTATGGCAGAGATTTGAATTATAATCTGCTGGATAAGTCCCTGGAACAGGTCTGTGAGGATGTGATTGCCAGCTACGGGCTGGATTTCAGAGCCCTGGCGGAGCGCTATGCGGTGGATGAAAACTTTTTTGACGCTTCCATGGCCGATTATTGCAGGGAAATGCTTTTAAATCGCCGGATGCAGGAATCCGGGGGCGAGCCTGTGGATTATATCAGCGGTATCGTCCGCCTGGGGGATTATACGGTAAAACTTCGCATCCACGGCAAGGCCACAGACAGTATTTACGATTTCTTTGATATGGTTATCGTGCCCCTCCATTATTACGGCGATCCCCTGCTGTATGATTACGAGGCCCATAAATTCGGTTTTGTCCGGGGCAATTATCAGGTGCCTGAAAAAGCATTAAAGGAGCCCCTGGGGGCCGGTCCCTATGTGTTCTCCGGCTACGACGGTGTCACGGTCTATCTGAAACGGAATGAGAATTATTATAAGGAGACCTCCGATATTGAATTCCTTTCCATCCGGGCTTACGGAGAGGATGTGCAGGAACAGGTAGGTGGGGGAGACCTGGATATCGTGGTGCTGGAAGGCAGCCGCCAAACCTATGAATCTCTCTGCGCCGTCAACGAAAATGGCTCGCTGGTGGGAGACAAGCTCTATGTGGAAGAGATTCTGGATCTGGGATACAGCTATATCGGTATCCGCGCAGATCAGGTGAAGGTGGGAGATGACTCCTATTCTCAGGAATCCTTGAATCTTCGCCGGGGTCTCTTGATTGCCATTTCCGCTTTCCGGGATTCCTCTTTCAGGGAATACTTTGGGAATTCTGTTCATATTATTGAGTATCCCATTTCTCCTTTCTTTGGACTTACTCCGGAAGGAGACAGCCGGGCCTTTGATACGGCGCCGGACGGCAGCTTGGTTTATACCTATCAGGATGATGAAATGTCCCGCTTCAGCGCCTGTCTGGAGGCTGTGAAAGGGTACCTGATGGCGGCCGGCTACACATATAACGAAAATACCGGAAAATTCACCCAGGCCCCGGAGGGCGCATCCATGCGCTATGAGATTATGCTCAGCGGTTCCCTGCAGGATGAGCATCCCTCCTTCAGCGCCTTGGCCTATGCCAAATCCGTGCTGTATCAGCTGGGTATCAGCCTGGATGTGCGCTATGTGAGCAGTGCCGAAAATATGCTGGTTTACCTTTATCTGGGAGAGGCGGATTTGTGGTGTGCCTCATGGAACTGCATCGGCAGCCCCAATTTCGACCTCCACTATGCCAGCGGATCCAATACCAATTTGTTTGGCATTAAGGATGAGGAACTGGATCAATGGATTAAAGAATTCGATTCCATGATGGCCAGTGATGATCAGGAGGCGGCTTCCGCCATGGCCAAGCAGATCATGAACCGGGTCAATGCCTGGGCCGTGGAGCTTCCCTGCTACACCCTTTGCGATTACCTGGTTTATAATGTGAAAACCATCGATGTTTCCACCCTGGTGGGGGGACACAGTCTGTACTGGACCTGGATGGACGACGTGGCCTTTTTGGATGTTTATCCTCAGGTGACGGAGGACTGATCATGTACAGCTTTTACGCCATGCTGGGGCGGATGAAATATATCAACCGCTGGTCCCTGATGCGAAACTCCCGCACAGAGAATATCAGTGAGCATTCCCAGGAAGTAGCCCTTTTATGTCATGCCTTGGCTTTGATCGGGAATCGGCGGCTGGGCAGACATTATAATCCGGAACGGGCTGCACTGCTGGGACTGTTTCACGATGCCACAGAGATTCTCACCGGAGATATGCCCACCCCCGTCAAGTATAATGACGAACATATCCGGGCTGCTTATCGTCATCTGGAGGATCAGGCAGCGCAGCAGCTTTTATCCAAATTGCCGGAGGACCTTCGGGAAGACTTTCGTCCCCTCCTTTGTCCGGAGGAAGCGGAAGAGCCCCTGTGGAAACTGGTAAAGGCGGCGGATAAGCTATCTGCATTGATTAAATGCCTGGAGGAAGCAAAGGCCGGCAACCGGGAATTTATGAAGGCGGAAACGGCCACCCGGGATAAATTAAAGGAAATAAGCCTGCCGGAGGCAGAAATCTTCATGAAAGAGTTTCTGGAACCCTATAGCCGCTCCCTGGATGAAATGTGATTTATGGATAAAAAGCGCCTGAAAAACAAGCTGGATTCCATCACCTATATGCAGGCTTCCCTGGGGCTTTTTGTACTGTCCCTGCTCCTGACCCTTTATTTATTTATTAAGGCCATCTCAGGGAACGGAAATCTGGGACTTAGGGACGCTCTGCTGGGTATGGTGGCGCTGCTGGCATCCCTCACCGGTTTTGGACTGCCCCTGTATGGCCGATACATTCTGAAGGGCCAGGCCAGACCGGATTACCGATTGGGACTGCTCCTGAACGGAGCCATGATGCTGATCCTCATTTTCTTTTATTTTTTGGGGATACCTTGATTTTGAAAATACAACTGTGTATATTCATACTGCTTGGAGAGTTGATGACTTTATGAAAGATTTTGTAACCATAGCCTTAGATGCCCACGGCGGAGATAACGCCCCGGCCGCCCCTGTGGAAGCCGCGGTTCGCGCAGTGGAAAAATACCCCCGGGCCAGGATTCTGCTGGTGGGCCAGGAAGCGATTATTAAGCCTCTTTTAGGGGCTTATACATATCCCGCAGACAGGCTGATTCCCGTTAATGCCACGGAAATCATCGAAATGGCAGAACATCCGGTGAACGCCATTCGGAAAAAGAAGGATTCTTCCCTGGTTATTGCCCAGAAAATGATCCGCAGCGGGGAGGCCGATGCCTTTATTTCCTCCGGAAGCACCGGAGCGGTTTTGGCAGGGGGACAGCTGCTGGTGGGCCGTTTGCCCGGTGTGGAGCGTGCGCCTCTGGCGCCCCTTTTGCCCACGCTGAAAGGGGTGTCGCTGCTGTTGGACTGTGGCGCCAATGTGGATGCCCGTTCCTCCCATCTGGTACAATTTGCCAAAATGGGCTCCCTGTATATGCGGGATATGATGCATATTCCCGCCCCCACTGTGGGTCTTTTGAATATCGGGGTGGAAGAGGAAAAGGGCAATGCCCTGTCAAAGGAGACCTATCCTCTGTTAAAGGCCTGCAAGGATATTAACTTTATCGGCAATATCGAGGCCCGGGAGATTCCCCACGGGGCTGCGGACGTGATTGTTACCGAAGCCTTCGCGGGCAATGTGGCCTTAAAGCTTTATGAGGGGACTGCCTCAGCCTTTATCATCATGATAAAGAAAGCCATGACCCGGAACCTGTCCACCAAAATAGGCGCCTTGATGGTAAAAGGTTCCCTGAAGGATACGTTCAAAACCCTGGATGCCAGCGCCTACGGAGGCGCACCCATGCTGGGCTTGAACGGTCTGATTGTAAAAACCCACGGCAGTTCCGGCTGGAAAGAATTGTGTAACGCGGTGGGCCAATGCATTGATTTCAGCGATGCAGGCTTAACCGACAAAATAAAAGGAAGCATCACGTCCGTCAATACAGAGGACGGAGAAAAGGAGTAAAAATGGAACTGGATAAGATCAGAGAGATTGTAGCCCGGGTACTGAACCTGAATCTGGAAGATGTGACCCCGGAAAAGGCCTTTGGGGAGGATCTGGATGCGGATTCTCTGGATATCGCGGAAATCGTCATCGCCATTGAAGACGAATTCGGAATATCCATTCCCGACGAAGCTTTGGAAAAGGTCGTTACGGTACAGGATGCCTGTGATCTGCTGAAGACCGTGGCATAAGGAACTGCCTCGACCGATTCCATGAAAAACCGCGCACCCGGGGATTCTTTCCCCGGGGAACGCGGCCTTTTCTGTATTAAAGGAGATGCCATGTCCAATCCCGGAGAGCTTAATATCGGGTTTGTTTTTCAGAATCAGTCCTTGCTGAAGACGGCCCTTTGCCATTCCTCTTATTCTAACGAGAACCGGGGACAGGCTCATAATGAGAGACTGGAATTCCTGGGGGATGCGGTGCTGGAATTATGTGCCAGTGAATATTTATACCGCTATTATCCCCGGATGAGTGAGGGGGAAATGTCCCGGCACCGGGCTCAAATGGTTTGTGAAACAGCCCTGGCTGCCTGCGCCAGACGGTTAAATCTGGGGGATGCCCTGTATTTGGGCAAGGGCGAGGAAAAATCCGGTGGACGGAATCGGGATTCCCTGCTGGCTGATGCCATGGAAGCGTTAATCGGTGCCATTTTCCTGGACGGGGGCTTAGACAGGGCCCGGCATTTTGTTCAGAATAATGTGTTGAACATAATGGACCATAATCCCCTGACCTTTGATGCCAAAACAGAACTTCAGGAGCTTCTTCAGCAGCAGGGCAGCGTTTCCCTTCGCTATCGGATCCTGGAAGAAAGCGGACCGGTCCATGAAAAAAGCTTTCGAGTGGAAGTCCTTCTGGAGGAAAATCCCATAGGGGCCGGCACAGGCAGCAGCAAAAAGCAGGCCGAACAGGCGGCGGCAGCGGATGCCTTAATGAAACTACGGAAGTAATTTCCTTCCGTCGGAGCTGGGAGATGTATTTAAAAAAGATTGAAACACAGGGCTTTAAATCCTTTGCCAACCGGGCCGTGATGGAATTCACCCCCGGGATTATGGGTATTGTGGGCCCGAACGGAAGCGGAAAAAGTAATGTGGCGGACGCTGTCCGCTGGGTCCTGGGCGAGCAAAGCGCAAGACAGCTGCGGGGCAGCAATATGCAGGACGTGATTTTCTCCGGTACGGAGAACCGTCGTCCCATGAGCTATGCTTACGTTTCGCTGACCATAGATAATCAGGACCGGGCCCTTCCCCTGGATTATGACGAAGTGGTGGTATCCCGCCAGGTCTTTCGATCCGGCGAGAGCGAGTATCGTTTAAACGGAAACCTTTGCCGTCTCCGGGAGATTTATGAAACATTTTATGACTCCGGTATCGGAAAAGAAGGCTATTCCATAATCGGTCAGGGACAAATTGACCAGGTGCTTTCCAATAAACCGGAGGAGCGCCGGCTGATGTTTGATGAGGCAGCCGGCATTGTTCGTTTTAAAAAGCGCCGGGATATCAGTTTGAAAAAGCTGGAATCCGAAAGAAATGCCCGGGAACGGGTGGAAGACATTCTGGGGGAACTGGAAAAGCAGGTGGGGCCCCTGGAAAAGCAATCCCAGAAAGCCAAAACCTATTTGAAGCTGCGGGATGAACTTAAGGAATATGAAGTGGGTGTCTTTGCCCTGGAAGCGGACGAGCTGGAGAAAAAGCTCAATGCCGCCCGGCAGAATCTGGCGATGGTAAGCGGCGATTTGGAGCAGGCCCGGCAGGAATCCGGCCAGCTGAAGGAACGTTTTGATACCCTTTCCGAGGAAAACGATGAACTGGAAAAATGGCTGATTCGAAGTCAGGCCCAGCTGGCGGACCTGCGGGTGGAAAACGAAAGCCGGGAAGGCCGTATTAGTCTGCTGGAGGAGCAAATAAAAGCCGCGGAAACCAATTCCGATCTGGTGGATGAAAGACTGCGGGATTATGATGCCGCAATTCACCGGGCGGAAGAGGAACGGGAAGGCTTTTACCGCCAGAAAAATGAGGTGGACCAGCAGCTGGATGATATTGACGACCAGATTTCCACCCTGGAAGAGGCGGAGGAAACGGTACAGGAAACGGTCCGGGATTTGGAATATCAAATCGATCAGGGAAATAAGGCCATCCTGGAATCCCTGGATCGGAAAGCGGCCATCAGCAGCAGTCTGGCTTCTCTGGATACCCGGGAGGAGCAGAATCAATTACGCTTAGATGCCCTGGAACAGGAAATGGCTGGAAGCCGGACCCTCCATCAGGAATTGGAAAGTCGCCTTCAGAAACTGTATCAGGACGTGGATAAGATTCAAAAGGACATCAGCAGCCGGGAAACAGTGCTGGCGGATCAGCGTCAGGAGCGCGAAAAAGTGCGGCAGAATATCCGCCGCGATGAGGATGAACTCCACAATACTCGGGCGGAGCTCAGCGTTCTGGCCAATGTGAAGGAACATTTATCCAATCTGATTGAACGGTATGATGGTTACGGCGGAAGCGTTAAAGCCATTATGGACCGTAAAAAGGATTTTTCCGGGGTCTGCGGCGTCATTGCGGATTTGATCAGTACGGAAAAGAAATACGAAACCGCCCTGGAAACTGTGCTGGGGGCCCGGATTCAGAATATTGTCACCGAAACAGAAGAGCAGGCCAAGGATATTATCCAATATCTGAAGCGGGAACGACTGGGACGGGCCACTTTCCTGCCCCTGGATTCCGTAAAGGAGGGCCGCAGCCTGGCCCGGCCGGAAGCTTTACAGGAAAAGGGCGCCCTGGGTACCGCTGCTTCCCTGGTGAAATACAACAAACGATATGAAGCGGTGGTTCAATTTTTGCTGGGTCAGGCGCTGGTGGTGGATCATATTGAACATGCCCTGAGCATAGCCCGGAAATACAATCATAAATTGTCTATTGTAACACTGGAGGGGGAATATCTGACCCCGGGAGGTGTTATTTCCGGAGGCGCATATAAAAGCAATTCCAATCTGCTGGGACGCCGGCGTGAACTGGAAGAGGCAGATAAGAAGGAAAAGGAACTGAAACAGCGTCAAAAGGAGCTGACAGAATCCCTCACCGGCCTGGGTATGGATGCAGAAATCCTTTCTCAGCGTCTGAAAAAGGAAGAAGAAGCGATTCAGGAGCTGCAATTGAAAAAGGCGGCCCTGGAGGCCCAGAGAAACAGCCAGAAACAGGAAGCCGAACGTTTGGGTCAGCGGCTTTTGGGACAAGATCAAGAAGTAAACCGCATCCGACAGGATCAATCGTCCCTGGCGGATCAGCGAAGCCAAATGAATCGCAGTGTGGATGATCTCAACGAGGACCATGAAATGCTGCGCAAAAATGTGATGGAACTGGCGGTGGAGTTGGACCATGTGAAAGCCGGCGCCCAGGATCACAGCCATAAGCTGGAGGAATTGAGGCTTATCTTTTCCAATCTGACCCAAAAAGGGGAGTTTTTATTGGAAAGTGTCCGCCGTTCCAATGATGAGATTCACCGCATTCAGGAGGAAAAACAGGAGCTTACCGAGGGATTGACCTCCGTGGGAGATGTGATTCGGGAGCGGGAAGCAGAGATTCTTCAGTTAAAGGCCGATATTGAGGCGGTGGGCGCTGCGGTGGTCCAGCTGGAACAGGAATATGAAGAAAAGACCCTGCTGAAGGAGGAAAAACGCCAGCAGCTTCAGGATATCTTCGAAGCGCGGGAGGCCCTGGGCAGCCGGCTGACGGATTTGGACAAGGAGCATTTCCGTTTGGATTCCGCTGAACAACGTCTGGAAGAGGAAATTGAAAAACAGGCAGAATATCTGTGGAATGAATACGAAATGACCCCTTCCCAGGCCAAGGCCGAGCGGAATACGGAATTGGTGAATCCCGCTGAAGCCAGACGCTTTATTGCCCAGAAAAAACGGGAAATCAAGGAGCTGGGGCCGGTATACGTGGAGGCCATTGAAAAGTATAAGGAGGTTTCCGAGCGGTACGAGTTTTTAAAGAATCAGCAGCAGGACCTGGTAAAAGCAGAAGAGGAGCTTCTAAACATGATCCGGGACCTGGAAAAGGGGATGCGTGAGCAGTTTAAAGAGCAATTCGCCCTAATCCAGCAGGAGTTTTCCAAGGTTTTCAGCGAATTGTTTGGGGGCGGCCGCGGCTCCATCTCTTTGGACAATGAGGAGGATGTTTTATCCTCCGGGGTGATTATCAATGCCCAGCCACCGGGCAAAAAGCTTCAGAATATGCTCCAGCTTTCCGGCGGCGAGAAGGCGTTAACCGCCATTGCCCTGTTATTTGCCATCCAGAATTTGAAGCCCTCCCCTTTCTGTCTGCTGGACGAAATCGAGGCAGCTCTGGACGAACCCAATGTAAAGCGTTTTGCGGATTATTTGTTCCGGCTTCGGAACGCCACGCAGTTTTTGATTATTACCCATCGGCGGGGCACCATGGAAATGGCGGACCGGCTGTATGGCATCACCATGCAGGAGAAAGGGGTTTCCGCCCTGGTTTCCGTAAATCTGACGGACCCCGCCAGCAAGGCAATTTTAGACGAAGAGGATTGATATGGCAGGTTTTTTTGACAAATTACGGAATCTGTTTACAGTTTCCGACATATCGGAAGAGTTTTACGAGGAACTGGAAGAGCGCCTGATTCTAAGCGATGTGGGCATGGAGACTGCCGAACTGGTGGTGAACCGCCTGAAAAACGAAGCCTGGGACCGACAGCTTTTGCAAACCTCTCAGCTGAAAAAGCTGTTGGAAGAGCAGTTATCCGAGCAAATGAGTATCTTGAAGCCGGATTATCCCTGGGAAAAGGAAAAAGCACTGATTTTTATCAGCGGGGTGAACGGCGTGGGAAAGACCACCAGTATCGGTAAACTGGCTTATGCCCTCCGGAATGAGGGAAAAAGCGTAATGATGGCGGCGGCGGACACCTTTCGGGCGGGCGCGGCGGATCAGCTGGGCGTCTGGGCCCGTCGGGCCGGTGCGGAAATGGTTTCCCAACATGAAGGTGCCGACCCCTCTGCGGTGCTTTATGATGCCATTGCTGCAGCCAAAGCCCGGAATACCGATGTTATTCTTTGTGATACCGCCGGTCGACTTCATAACAAGAAAAATCTGATGCAGGAACTGGAGAAAATGCATCGGGTGGTGGAAAAGGCCGGAGCCGGTTATACGGTCCGCAGCCTTATCGTATTGGATGCCACCACCGGTCAGAACGCTTTGAACCAGGCCAAGGCCTTTTCGGAAGTAACCAATGTGGACGGCATAATTCTCACCAAACTGGATGGTACGGCCAAGGGGGGCGTGGTAATCAGTGTTCAGCTGGAACTGGAGATTCCCATTCTTTACGCCGGTACCGGCGAAAAGCTGGGGGATCTGGAAAAGTTCCAGGCCGCAACTTTTGTAAAGAAAATGTTTGAGGAAGAATAATCCATGGCTTTTACCCACCTGCATCTTCATACGGAATACAGTTTGCTGGACGGCTTTTGCAAAGTCCGGGAGCTGGTCCGTCGCGCCAAAGCGTTAGGTATGGACTCCCTGGCTATCACAGACCATGGGGTCATGTATGGTGTGGTGGAGTTTTATAAGGCCTGCCGGGCAGAAGGCATTCATCCGGTGCTGGGCTGTGAGGTGTATGTGGCGCCGGGCTCCCGGCTGGATCGGGAAGCCGGGGCAGGAGAGGAGCGTTATCATCATCTGATTCTGCTGGCCGAAAACAATCAGGGTTATGAAAACCTCATGCATATTGTTTCCCTGGGCTTTATGGACGGTTTCTATTACCGGCCCCGGGTGGACCGGGAAGTGCTGCAAAAATACAGTCAGGGCATTATTTGCCTTTCCGCCTGTCTGGCCGGAGAGGTCCAGCGAAAGCTTCTGAAAGGTCTTTATGAGGAGGCACGGGAAACAGCCCTGGAGTACCGGGATATTTTCGGGCAAAATAATTATTTTCTGGAGCTGCAGGACCACGGTTATCCCGAGCAGCGGGAAGTCAACAGCGGCCTCCTGCGTCTATCAAAGGAAACAGGAATCCCCCTGGTGGCCACCAATGATGTGCATTATATATATGATTCCGATGTGGAGGCCCACGATCTGCTTCTCTGTGTGCAGACGGGAAAAAAACTCAGCGATACGGATCGGCTTCGTTATGAGGGAGGGCAGTTTTATCTAAAGTCGGAAGAAGAGATGAAGGCCCTGTTCCCCTATGCCCCCGAAGCCCTGGAGCGAAGCCATGAAATTGCATGGCGCTGCCAGGTGGAGTTGGAATTTGGGGTTACCAAGCTGCCAAAATACCAGGTGCCGGAGGGGTTTACAGCCGATTCCTATCTGGAATACCTTTGCCAGGAAGGGCTGAAAGAACGTTATGACCATATTGACCATGACATCTCGGAACGACTGCGTTACGAACTGAGTGTCATCAGCAATATGGGCTATGTGGATTATTTCCTGATTGTCTGGGATTTTGTTAACTTTGCCAGATCCCATGATATTCCCGTGGGACCGGGACGGGGCTCCGGCGCCGGTTCTCTGGTGGCCTATGCCTTAAAAATCACCAATATCGACCCTTTAGGCTATAAGCTCCTTTTTGAACGCTTTTTAAACCCGGAACGGATCAGTATGCCGGATATCGACATTGATTTCTGCTATGAACAGCGGGACCAGGTCATCGAATATGTGACAGAAAAATACGGTCAGGATTCTGTGGTTCAGATTGCCACCTTCGGCACCCTCCAGGCCCGGGGGGTGATTCGAGATGTGGGCCGGGTGCTGGATTATCCCTATGCCCTTTGTGACCAGGTGGCCAAACTGGTGCCCCGGGGACAGAACGGAAAGAATATTACCCTGGATGAAGCGTTGGCGGAAAGCCGTGAACTGAGGGAACTGGCGGAACAGGATGAACGGGTGGGCCGTATTATTTCCTTCGCCAGACAGCTGGAGGGGCTGCCCCGGCACGCCTCCACCCATGCGGCAGGGGTGGTCATCTGCGGGGAGCCGGCTTATCATTTTGTACCCTTATCCCGCAGCGCAGACGGCCAGCTTACCACCCAATTCCCCATGACCACCATTGAGGAACTGGGCCTCTTAAAAATGGATTTTTTAGGCCTCAGAACGCTAACGGTCATTCGGGATGCTTTAGATCACATAAAAAATCGGGGCGGCCCGGATATTGATTTCGACCGTCTGCCCTTTGACGATCACCGGGTATATGAAACCATTGCTTCCGGACGCACCGACGGGATTTTCCAGTTGGAATCCGGGGGCATGAAAAGCTTCATGAAGGAATTGAAGCCCGATAATATCGAGGACCTGATTGCAGGGATTTCCCTCTATCGGCCCGGCCCCATGAGCTTTATACCGGATTATATCCGGGGGAAAAAGAATCCCGGCAGCATCCGCTATATCACCCCCGAACTGGAACCCATCCTTTCCGATACCTACGGCTGTATGGTTTATCAGGAACAGGTAATGCAAATCGTGCGGGATCTGGGCGGCTATTCCCTGGGACGCAGCGACCTGGTTCGCCGGGCCATGAGTAAGAAAAAAGAGGCCGTTATGAAGCAGGAACGGCAGAACTTTGTATACGGCAATCCCGAAGAGGGAGTCCCGGGATGTTTGAAGCGAGGTATTTCCGAGTCGGCAGCCAATCAGATTTTTGACCGCATGATGGATTTTGCCCAGTATGCCTTTAACCGTTCCCATGCGGCGGGCTATGCTGTGATTGCTTACCAGACTGCTTATTTGAAAACCTATTATCCTGCGGATTATATGGCGGCTCTTTTAAGCTCCGTGATGGATGTGAGCAGCAAGGTGTCGGAATATATCTCCGTGTGCCGCCAGATGGATATCCCTATTTTACCTCCGGATATCAATGAAAGCAGCTATGGTTTTTCCCCCTCCGAGTCGGGCATCCGCTACGGTTTGACGGCCATCAAGGGCATCGGCCGCAGTGTGGTGGATATGATTTTGGCTGAGCGGACCTCCCGGGGACGCTTTACGGATCTTTCCGATTTTATTCAGCGGATGAATAGCCGGGAGATAAACAAACGGACCCTGGAAAGTCTGATATATGCCGGCGCTTTTGACAGCTTTCCCGGCTATCGCAGTCAAAAGATTGCGGTATTTGCGGAAATGATGGATGCGGCCCAACGTCGTAAAAAAGATGGTCTGGAAGGACAGATGAGTCTTTTCGATATGGTGGACGAAACTGAACGGCGACGGATGGATGTGCCTTTTCCGGATATTCCCGAATATTCCTTCAGTGAAAGACTGGGCTATGAAAAGATCGTTCTGGGACATTATGCCAGCGGGCATCCCTTAGAAGAATATGCGGATATTTTACGCCGCAATATCACCGCTCGGCTTTCGGATTTCAATGTGGACGAGGAAAGCGGCGAGGCCGCTGTTCGGGACGGCAGCACGGTTATTGTGGGGGGGCTGGTGGAAAAACAAAGCCTTAAAAATACCCGAAACGGTGCCAGTATGATGATCCTGGAGCTGGAGGATATGAGCGACAGCATCGAAGTACTCTGTTTCCCCCGGGAAACGGAGAGCTTTCGGGAAAAAGCCCGGGAGGGCAGCCGCGTTTTCATTCGGGGACGGGTATCCCTGGGAGATGATCCCAAGGGCAAGCTCCTTTGCGAAATGATTATTCCCTTTGATGAGATGGAAAAGGAGCCCTATGTGCTCTTTGAGAACCGTCAGGATTACCAAAGGGAAGAGCACCGGCTTTTGAAAATGCTGGGAGGCGCCTCCTGCGTGGTGGTGCTGAAGGAAGAGCGGCAAAGCAAGCAGCTGCCCGGGGTCAAGGGCATTAAACTGACAGAAGCTTCGGAAAACCAGCTTTTGGAAGCCTACGGATCTGAGCGGGTCAAAATCATGGAGAAGAAATTGCCGGAAAGGAGATATCATGGCTCATAATGAATTAAAATCTGAGATAGCCGCCATTAATGACGACCATATTCTCCGGGCTATTTCCGATGTGGACGTGCTGCCCCAGGATCATACGGAGCGGCCTCCGGAAGAATTATTTGAGGAACTGGTGGAAACCATTCGCCGCTATCACCCCTCCGATGATATGCAGCAGGTTCGGGAGGCCTATGAGCTGGCTGCCCAGGCCCATGGAAATCAGCTTCGCCGTTCCGGGGCGCCCTATATTATACACCCCCTTCATGTGGCCATTATACTGGCAGAGCTGGAAATGGATAAGGAATCCATTGTGGCGGGGCTTTTGCACGATGTGGTGGAAGACACTCCTGTGACCCATGAGGAAATTGAACATCAATTCGGCCCCGATGTGGCCCTGCTGGTGGACGGCGTCACCAAATTGACCAGGCTGTCTTTAGGCACCACGGATAAGCTGGAGATGCAGGCGGAAAACCTGCGGAAAATGTTCCTTTCCATGTCTAAGGATATCCGCATCATAATCATCAAACTGGCGGACCGTCTCCACAATATGCGGACCCTCCAGTATCAGAAGCCGGAAAAACAAAAGGAAAAGGCTGCGGAGACCCTGGATATCTATGCGCCCCTGGCTTCTCGCCTGGGTATGTTCCGGCTGAAAATGGAGCTGGATAATTTAAGCCTCCAGTACCTGGAGCCGGAAAAATATGCGCGACTGGTTCACGATATCGACGAGCGTTCCCATTCCCGGGAAGAGTTTGTTAACGGAATCGTGGAGGATGTGGGCCGACATCTGAAGGATTCGGGCATTAATGCCCAGGTCTACGGCCGGGTGAAGCATTATTTCAGTATATATAAAAAAATGACCATCCAGCAGAAAAGTCTGGATGAGATCTACGATCTTTTTGCCGTGCGGATTTTAGTGGATTCCGTGCAGGATTGCTATGCGGCCCTGGGGATTATCCATGAGCTGTATATGCCTATTCCAGGCCGTTTCAAGGATTATATCGCTATCCCCAAGGCCAATATGTATCAGTCCCTGCATACCACTGTCATCGGGAAAAGCGGGATCCCCTTTGAAATCCAGATCCGGACCTATGAGATGCATCGGACGGCGGAATACGGGGTGGCGGCCCACTGGAAATACAAGGAAAGCGGCAGCACCAGCGTCAATAAGGAAGAAGAGAAGCTGAACTGGCTCCGTCAGATTCTGGAATGGCAGCGGGAGATGCCGGACAATAACGAATTTATGGAAAGCATCCGCAATGACCTGGACATTTTTGCGGATACGGTTTACTGTTTTACCCCCAAGGGAGACGTGAAAAACCTCCCGGCAGGCTCCACGCCCATTGACCTGGCCTACAGTATTCATTCTGCTGTGGGGAATAAAATGGTGGGAGCCCGGGTCAATGAAAAGCTGGTTCCCATCGATTATCGACTAAGGAACGGTGACCGGGTGGAAATCATCACCTCCCAAAACTCCCGGGGACCCAGCCGGGACTGGCTGAATATGGTCAAGTCCTCCCAGGCCCGAAACAAAATCAACCAATGGTTCAAGGAACAAAATAAGGACGAAAACATTGAAAAGGGCAAAGAGTTATTGGAGCGCAGCGCCAAGGCCAAAGGCTATGTGCTCTCGGAGCTCTTAAAGCCCGAATACATGGACAAGGTCCTGAAAAAATACGGTTTTAATGAATGGACCGCAGTGCTGGCCTCCATCGGTCATGGGGGTATTAAAGAAGGCCAGGTGGTTAACAAGCTGGCGGATGAGCGCCGTAAATACGTTCAGCGGAGTATCACCGATGAACAGGTGCTGGAAATCACCCAGGAAAATGCCCGAAAGGGTCTGCCCCAGAACAAAGGGGGCATCGTGGTGGAAGGGCTGGAGGATCTGGCCGTTCACTTTTCCCGCTGCTGCAATCCCATTCCGGGAGATGAAATCGTGGGCTTCGTAACTCGGGGCCGGGGGGTTTCAGTTCACCGGACGGATTGCGTGAATGTGATGAATCTGCCGGTGGACGAACGGGGCCGCCTGATTGAGGCGGAATGGCATTTGCCTGAAAACGCCAAGCAGGAACGCTATCTGGCCAATTTGATGCTGTATGTAAATAATCGTCTGGGTATGCTGGCCGATATTTCCCGGGTGCTTACGGAAATGAATATCAATATCAATTCCCTGAGCACAAAGGTGAATAAGCAGGGGCTGGCTTCGGTGGATTTACAGTTTATGACCACCGGAACCCAGGAAATCCGGGGCGTTACCGCCCGCCTGCAGCAAATCGACGGGGTCTTGGATGTGACCAGGACGTAGAGGCTTTTGCAGGCCTTCGCAGGCCGGGCGAAAACTTTTCTCAATGACGCTATTCCTTCGAAAGGTATAGCCCGGCCAACGATTGTCACCAAGCTGAATCGTATAGGAGCGAGTTATGAACAAATTGGGCTTAAAACAAAAGGAATACGAGGGATTTCAGCTCCAGCGGGCCATAGTAGGCCCCATCGCTACCAATGTAATCTTCCTTATCAACACGGAAAGCAAGGAAATCCTGCTGGTAGATCCGGGAGATGAGGGAGAACGCCTGATTCAATATATCAAGAATCAGGGTTACAGCCTGCAGGGCATTTTGCTCACCCACGGCCATGAGGACCATATTCTGGCAGCGGAGGAACTGCGGGAGGCGTTTTGCTGCCCCATCCTAGCCCATGAAGCGGAGGTAGCGCTGCTGGCGGATCCTCGGATGAACTGCTCCGCCATGGTGGGGACGCCCTGCAGCCTTGCGGCAGACCGTTTGATAAAGGACGGCGAGGAAATTACCCTGGGGGGCATGACCTTCCAGGTAATTCATACCCCGGGTCATACAGCCGGCAGCTGCTGTTATTATTTCCCGGCCTACGAGCTTTTAATCAGCGGGGACACCCTGTTCCACGGTTCCTACGGCCGCACGGATCTGCCCACGGGCAATGACAGCCAGATCCTGACTTCAGTACAAAAGCTTTTAAGGGAACTGCCGGAGGAAACCCTGGTATGGCCCGGCCACATGGACCGGACTTTTATAGCCTTTGAAAAGCTTTACAATCCCCTGGCGGAGCGGGTATGATTGCTTATTATTTTCAGGGTGAGGAACGTTTTGAATACGATGTGCAGGGGCTGATCAGCTCCTTCTTCCCCGGGGAGGGCTTTAAGAAGCTGCCGAGGCCGCTTTCGGAGGCGGAAGCCAAAAAGGAAGGCTTCAGCCTGATTTACCCGGTACCCCTTCCCAACGATGCCTTGCCCTATGAGGATATTAAAAACGATTTCAAACGCCGGGTATATGACGAATTAAAGCTGCTCGCCGGCCGGGAACTGCCCTGGGGCTGCCTCACGGGCATCAGGCCCACCAAGCTGATCATGGAGCTGCTGGAGGCGGGAAAAAAGCCGGTGGAAGTGGCGGAGCACATGCGCCGGGTCTATTATCTGGACGGAGAGAAGCTCAGCCTGGCCATATCCATCGCTCAGCGGGAGCGGCAGATTCTTTCCTCTTTATCCGGCCCCGAGGGCTGGAGCCTCTATGCAGGGATCCCCTTTTGTCCCAGCCGCTGCGCCTATTGCTCCTTTACTTCCTATCCCATGGAGGGAAACGAAAACAAGGTGGAGGCCTATCTGGCGGATCTCTTTTATGAATTGGAGCAAAGTGTGTCCCTGATGAAGGGAGTTGTGCCGGATACCATTTATATTGGAGGCGGCACTCCCACGGCCTTAAGCGCAGAGCAGCTGGAGCGACTTTTGGAGAAGATATGCAGTCTGGTTCCGGCGGAGAAAGTAAAGGAGTTTACGGTGGAGGCGGGCCGGCCGGACAGCATTACGGCGGAGAAATTGAAGGTTCTGAAAAGCTATCCGGTGAGCCGCATTTCCATCAATCCCCAGACCCTGCAGCAAAGGACCCTGGATACCATCGGCCGGAAGCATACAGTGGAGGATTTCCTCCGGGCCTGGGACCTGGCCCGGGAAGCGGGCTTTGACAATATCAATATGGATCTGATTCTGGGCCTGCCCGGAGAAAGCGCGGCAGATGTGGAGGATACCCTGGAAAAGATAAAGCCTCTGGCGCCCGAAAGCCTCACCGTCCACGCCCTGGCCATCAAGCGCGCCGCGAGACTTAATCAAACCCCCTTGCCCTCCCCCGGACGCGGGGGAGGGTGGCACGGCGAAGCCGTGACGGGTGAGGGCGACTCCCAGGCATCCTCCATGATGTCCGCCGCCTCCCAAGGGGCCCAGTCCATGGGCTTATTCCCCTACTACCTCTACCGCCAAAAAAACATGGCCGGGAACCTGGAAAATGTGGGCTACGCCAAACCTGGCAAGGAAGGTCTCTATAACATCTTGATTATGGAGGAAAAACAGAGTATTCTTGCCGTAGGGGCCGGCAATATCAGCAAGGCGGTGTACCCCGACGGCCGCATCGAGCGGGCGGACAATGTGAAGGGCCTGGAGGAATATCACAGGCGCATGGAAGAAATGCTGGAAAGGAAGAGAAGATTATGGCTTTGAATAAAAATCCGGTCACAGGCATGCGGGATATCCTGCCCCGGGAAATGGAGATCCGGGATTATTGCATCGGCCTCATTAAAGAAACCTACCGCAGCTTCGGCTATACTCCCATCGAGACTCCGGTGGTGGAGTCCCTATCCAATCTTTTAAGCAAGCAGGGGGGCGATAATGAAAAGCTGATCTTCAAGATCCTGAAAAGGGGAGAGAAGCTGAAGATTGGAGAAGCCCAGACCGAAGAGGATCTGTCCGACGGAGGTCTGCGTTACGATCTCACCGTTCCTTTGGTGCGTTACTATGCAGCCCATAACAACGAGCTGGCCAAGCCCTTTAAGGCCCTGCAGATCGGCCCGGTATTTAGGGCGGACAGACCCCAGCGGGGCCGCTACCGGGAGTTTTATCAATGCGATATCGATATCATAGGGGAAGCGGGCATCCAGGCGGAAACGGATCTGCTGCTGGCCACCTCCACCCTATTGGGGAAGCTGGGCTTTAAGGGCTTTACCATCCATATCAATGACCGGCGGCTATTAAAGGCCATGGCGGCCTACTGCGGCATAGCGGAGGATAAGTACGATGCGGCTTTTATCCTCTGGGATAAAATGGATAAAATCGGCCTGGAGGGGGTTCTGAAGGAAATGCAGGAGGGGGGCTTTTCTCCGGAAAGCGCTGAGGCCTGCCGCAATATGTACTCGGCTCTGGAAGGCTCTGAAACGCCTCTGAAAGCCCTTTTGGAGCTGCTGGCAAACATTCCCGGGGTGGATGAGCAAATCAGGAATCTGGAGACGATTATGGCTTCCGTTTCCGGCGCTGCCACCACGGATTTTAAATTCCTTTTTGATCCTACCCTGGTCCGGGGCATGTCCTATTACACCGGCCCCATCTTTGAGGTGGAATTGGAAGGCCTGGGGGTTTCCTCCGGAGGCGGCGGCCGCTATGATGAATTAGTGGGCAAGTTCACAGGCCAGAACGTGCCCGCCTGCGGCATTTCCATCGGCTTTGAGCGCCTGGTTCTGATTTTAACGGAGGCGGGTTATCAGGTGCCGGGCAGCGGCGCCAAAAAGGCTTATTTGATGGAAAAGAATCTGCCTGGAGATAAGGCCCTGGCCATACGCAAGCAGGCCGCCGAAGAGCGGCAGCAGGGCCGCACGGTGTTGGTGACCACCATGCAGAAGAATAAAAAGTTCCAGAAGGAGCAGCTTACAGAAGAGGGCTACCAGGCAATTGAGGAGATTTATTCAAATTAACTGATACACATTATGGGATGCGGATAGCCGCTCCTGCGATTAATTCCAAATCATATTTTTGCCCTGTCAAGAAAAAAACCTTGACAGGGCTGTTTCTTTGTGCTATGGTACATCCCGGTGACGTTATGGATAAGACTTTTGAACACGCTCTTTTATATGATTTTTACGGCCCGCTTTTAACAGAAAAGCAGCGGCAGATTTATGAAGAGGTGCGTTTCGGAGATTTAAGTCTTTCCGAGGCATCGGAGCAGTTTGGCGTTAGCCGTCAGGGTATCCATGACAGCCTGAAAAGAGTAGAAAAAAGTCTGGAGACTTACGAAGAAAAGCTGGGACTGGTGAAGCAGTTCCGTGAAATCAGGGGCAAGGCGGAAGAGATCCGCACCCTCTGCGGAGCCCTGAGACCCCGTTTGCCACACAGCGAGGAAATTGACAGGATCATTCGCCTCACCACAGAGATAGAGGAATTATAAAGACCATGGCATTTGAATCATTATCCGATAAAATACAGGCCGTCTTTAAGAAGATTACCGGCAAAGGCATGCTCACCGAAGGGGATGTTAAAACCGCGATGCGGGAAGTGAAACTGGCCCTTCTGGAAGCCGATGTGAACTACAAAGTGGTAAAAGACTTTGTGAAAGCAGTGGAAGAGCGGGCAGTGGGAGCCGAAGTAATGCAGTCCCTGACCCCCGGCCAGGCGGTAATCAAAATTGTCAACGAAGAAATGATCCGCATGATGGGCAGTGAAGGAGAGGAAATCAAGCTGCTGCCCCGAAACGAGATAACCATTTACATGATGGAAGGCCTTCAGGGAGCCGGTAAAACCACCACCGTGGCCAAGCTGGCGGCCCTTCTGAAAAAGAAAAAGGATCGCAATCCCCTGCTGGTGGCCTGCGATATTTATCGTCCCGCCGCCATCGATCAATTGAAAATCAACGGAGAAAAGCTGGGAATTCCCGTTTTCTCTCCCGGTTCTGATATCAGACCCCCTCAGATTGCCAAAATGGCCCTGGAGGAAGCCCGGGCCAAGGGCTATAACCTGCTGCTTTTGGATACCGCCGGCCGTCTGCATGTGGATCAGGCCATGATGAACGAATTAAAAGAAATCAAGGCTACGGTGCCCGTGACCCAGTCCGTTCTGGTATTGGATGCCATGACCGGTCAGGATGCGGTGAATGTGGCCCAGTCCTTTGACGAGCAGATCGGGGTGGACGGGGTGATTCTTACCAAGCTGGATTCCGATACCCGGGGCGGCGCGGCCCTGTCCGTAAAAGCCGTCACCGGCAAGCCCATTTTCTATGCGGGCATGGGGGAAAAGCTCACGGATTTGGAGCAGTTCTATCCCCAGCGCATGGCCAATCGGATTCTTGGCATGGGGGATATATTAAGTCTCATCGAGAAGGCGGAAGCCCTGGAAATGGACGACGCCAAAACCGAGGAGACCCTGCGAAAGATTCGTAAATCCGAATTCGATTTGGAAGACTTTCTGGAGCAGATGCAGCAGATTAAAAAAATGGGTTCCCTTACCGATTTATTAAGCGCCATTCCTGGCCTGGGCAGCCGATTTAAAGGGACACAGATGCCCGATGACGGCGCCTTAAAGAAGGTGGAGGCCATTATTTATTCCATGACCCCCCGGGAAAGGAAAAAGCCGGATATCATTAACGGCTCCCGCCGTCACCGGATTGCCGCCGGTGCAGGCACCACGGTGATGGAAGTGAATCGTCTTTTAAAGCAGTTTGAAGAAAGCAAAAAGATGATGAAGCAAATGACGGGCAAAATGGGCAAGAAGGGCAAAATGCCTTTTAATCTTCCCTTTTGATCATAAAAAACAGCCTTAAAGGAGAAAAAAACTATGGCAGTAAAGATTCGTCTCACCAGACTGGGCAAGAAAAAAGCGCCCACCTACCGGGTTATTGTGGCCGATGAACGGGCCCCCCGTGACGGTCGCTTTATCGAAGAGCTGGGTTATTATGATCCCACCCAGGATCCCAGCGTGGTGAAAATCGATACGGAAAAGGCCAAGCAGTGGATCAAGAACGGCGCTAAGCCCACGGATACCGTTGCCAAGCTTTTGAAGATCGCCGGCTTGGAATAATTCCGGGAGATCTCCATGAAAGAATTAGTTGAAGTCATTGCCAAGGCCCTGGTGAATCACCCTGAGTCTGTGGTGGTCAGCGAAAGGGAGACCGAGCGGGAGACCCTACTTACCCTGAGCGTTGATCCTTCCGACATGGGCAAGGTTATCGGCAAGCAGGGCCGTATTGCCAAAGCGATCCGCACGGTTTTAAAGGCCCAGGCCATTAAGGAGGACAAGCGGGTCAGCCTGGATATCGACTGATGGAGAGTCGTTTCCGAATCGGTATATTTACTTCTACCCACGGCCTGCGCGGGGAAATCAGGGTATATCCCACCACTGATTCCCCCGCTCGTTTTTCGTATTTAAAAAAAGTTTATCTGGAAAACAATGGAAATGAACGGGTCCTGGAAGTGGAAAAGGTCCGCTTTACCAAGGGTATGGTAATCCTGAAGTTTAAGGGGATCGACCATATCAATGACATCGAAAAGGACAAAGGCGCCTCCCTTTACGTGGATCGTCAGGATGCAGCGCCCCTGGAGGCTGGCAGCTATTATATTGCAGACATTTTGGGTGCCCGGGTGGAAAGCGACCAGGGAAAATATCTGGGCCGTTTAAAACAGGTGATTCCCACCGGCGCCAATGACGTTTGTCTGGTACAGGTTCCGGATCGGCCCGGCGCCAAGGAATACCTGCTGCCCCACATTAAAGATTGTGTACTTTCCGTAGATGTGGAGGCGGGGCTGATTCGGGTGCATATGATGCCCGGCCTGGAGGATTTGTAATGCGATTTACGGTGCTCAGCTTATTTCCCGAACTGATCGAACAGGGCTTTAACAGCTCCATTACCGGTCGTGCGGCGGAAAAGGGCATTCTTTCCCTTCGCTGTATCAATATCCGGGATTACGCTTCCGACGCCTATGGCCATGTGGATGATTACCCCTACGGAGGCGGCGCCGGTATGGTGATGCAGGCTCCCCCCATTTACCGGGCCTATGAGGCTGCCCGGGGGGAAAATCCCCGGCCCCGGCTCATTTATTTGACGCCCCAGGGACGGGTTTTTAATCAGGCTCTGGCCCAGGAGCTGGCCCGGGAAGAGGAGCTCTACTTCCTCTGCGGCCATTATGAGGGCGTGGATGAGCGGGTCCTGGAGGAAATAGCCACGGACCGGATCTCCATTGGAGATTACGTACTTACCGGAGGGGAACTGCCAGCGCTGGTACTGATGGATGCCATTTCCCGTATGGTGCCGGGGGTTTTAGGCAATGAGGACTCCTCCCGGGGAGAATCCTTTATGGACGGCCTGCTGGAGCATCCCCATTACACCCGGCCGGAGGTTTTTATGGGCCGGCCTGTTCCCGAGATTTTGCGTTCCGGTCATCACGCAAATATTGAGCGCTACCGACGAGAAGAATCCTTAAGAAGAACCCTGGAAATACGGCCTGATTTACTGGAAAAAGCCGAATTGAATCAGGCGGACCTTAGTTTTCTGGAAAAGCTGCAAAAAGCTTGAAATTTCCCCTTGCTTTTTTCCGAAAGCATGATAGAATACACTTTGCGTCATTAAAAAGGAGCGGTCCGCTGTCATTTTGAGATGATATGAACGACCTGAACTTTAGGAGGATATAATGAACGACATCATCAAGAAAATCGAAGATGCCCAGATGAAGGAAAATGTGGGCGACTTCCGGGTAGGCGACACGGTACGGGTTTATGCCAAGATCAAAGAAGGCAGCCGGGAACGTATCCAGATGTTCGAAGGCATCGTATTAAAGCGTCAAAATGGCGGCAGCCGGGAGAACTTCACCGTTCGTAAGATTTCCGGCGGCGTAGGCGTGGAGAAGACCTGGCCTCTGCATTCCCCCGTTATCGAGAAGATCGAAGTTATCCGTCGGGGTAAGGTGCGCCGGGCCAAACTGAACTATCTCCGTGACCGGGTAGGCAAGGCTGCCAAGGTGAAGGAAGCGATTCGCTGATCTTTCATAAGATGTGAAAACAGCTGTGGGGTGCCACGGCTGTTTTTCATTGCGGTCCCCTTCCGGCTGTGCTATAATCCTGCGGGAGGAAATACAGATGGCATCCGGGAAACAATACGAGGTTCTCAGCGTTCAGGATCAAATCAAACGGATCAGTCAATGGACCGTGGAGATCCTGCTTCTGATGTTTCTGGCCCTGTCTTTGACCCATTTGTTCGGAACCCGAGTCCGTATGGAAGGCAATTCCATGACACCCACCCTGGCCGGAGAGGACAGAATGCTTCTGAACCGTCTCAAGGGAAAAGTCATTTCCATACAGCGCTATGACATCATAGTTTATCAGCTGCCGGGGCAGGAAGGGGTATTTTTAAAGCGTGTTCTGGGCTTACCCGGTGAAACCCTTCAGATTTCCGGCGGTGAAATCCTGATTAACGGACGAATCATACCGGAAAGCGAGTATACCCGTTTTCTTTCCTATGCCGGCGTGGCGGCAGAGCCCGTGGAACTGGGAGAAGGAGAATATTTTGTGGTGGGAGAGAATCCCGACGCCTCCCTGGACAGCCGCTTTACGGATGTGGGCAATATATCCATACAGGATATATTGGGTACCGTTTGGCTCCGTTTTTCACCCTTTAAAGATATTCGTTTTTTTAACTGATCTGAGGTTATTATATGAATCTACAATGGTATCCCGGCCATATGACCAAAGCCCGGCGGGCCATGGAAGAGAATCTGAAATTGGTGGACGCCCTGGTGGAGATCCGGGACGCCCGGATTCCCTATTCCAGCACAAACCCGGATCTGGCGGCCCTGGGCAAAAACAAAAAAAGGATACTGGTATTAAATAAAGGGGATCTGGCGGACCCGGTCTGCACCGATCATTGGGAAAAGCATTTTGTGGCCCAGGATTACCTGCCTCTTTCCGGGGATGCCCGCCAGCGGCGCCTGGGAGATGCCATTAAAAGCCGATTATCGGAATGGGCCGAGGAAAAAAGACAGCGGGATAAATTAAAAGGGATTGTAAACCGCCCGGTTCGTATTATGGTGGTGGGGATCCCCAATGTGGGGAAATCCACCCTCATCAATACCCTGGCTGGCCGGGCCAGCAGCAAAACCGGCAATAAACCCGGCGTCACCCGGGGCGTTCAGTGGATTCGCCTTTCCTCCTCTGTGGAATTGATGGATACGCCGGGTATTTTGTGGCCCCGCTTTCAAAGTGAGACCGTGGGGCTGCATTTGGCGCTTTGCGGTTCTTTAAAAGAAGAAATATTGGATCCCCGGGCTTTGGCCCTAAAAGGGATTGAATTGCTGCATCTTCGCTATCCAGATGCCCTGCCCAATAAATATCAAATCCATTACCAGGGGGATGGCGCCGCCTTTTTAAGAGAATTGGCCCTGAAGCAGGGTCTATTGCTGAAAGGTGCCGAGGCGGATCTTGACGGGGCTGGCCGTCGTTTCCTTCAGGATTTGCAGGGCGGCAGGCTGGGTCTTATCAGTTTAGAAAGCCCGGATAATTTCGGAGAACAACCCCATGAGTCTGTTTAAAAACAAAAAAGAACCCACACCCATTATACTGGAGCCGAAACCCAGACCCTTAAAGGATTTGCTTTCGGCACTGCTGACCCTGGTTTTAATGGTGGCTTTCGTTTTGTTTTTCCTGAATTACGTGGGGCAGCGGGTTCAGGTGGACGGAAGCTCCATGGAAACAACCCTCCAGAATGAGGATCAGCTGATTGTGGATTGCTTCAGCTATCATTTTCTTCGGGATCCTAAACGCTTTGAAGTGGTGGTCTTTCGTCTGAAAGACGAACCGGAAACATATTATGTAAAACGCATCATCGGCCTGCCCGGAGAGAGCGTCCAGATCATCAATTCCACCATTTATATCAATGGAGTGGCCATCGATGATCCATATTGTCCTTCGGATGGTTTTACCCCGGGAGTAGCGGCGGAACTGATTCGTCTGGGAGAGGATGAATATTTCGTGATGGGGGATAATCGTAACAATAGCACGGATTCCCGTTCTTCCAGACTTGGACCTATAAAAAAAGAGCAGATGGTAGGGCGTGCCATATACCGTATTCTGCCCCTGGACAAACGGGGGAGCCTGGTACCGGAGGTTGAACCTTGACAGAAAAAGCTTTGGAAAAGGAGAGGACCCGACTGGCCCTATTAAAGGATTTTGACCAAATTCAGGCTCGGGGCCTGCGCCCCGCAGGCTTGGATGAGGCCGGCCGGGGGCCTTTATTCGGTCCGGTGGTGGCCGCTGCCGTAGTTTTAAACCCGGAGAAGGAAATCCTGTATATCAACGATTCCAAAAAGCTTTCGGAAAAACGAAGGGAAGCGGTTTACCCCCAAATCATGGAAAAGGCCCTTGGGGTGGGTGTGGGCATTGTTTCCCCCGCCCGGATTGACGAAATCAATATTCTTCAGGCCACCTACGAAGCCATGAAGCAGGCCCTGGCCGCCCTGCCGGCCTCCTGCCCCTATGGAATTCTTTTACTGGACGCCATTACCCTGCCGGGGCTTAATCTTCCCCAGATTCCTATTATCAAAGGGGATGGAAAAAGCTTATCCATTGCCGCCGCCAGTATTGTGGCCAAGGTAACCCGGGACAGGCTGATGGCTCAGGCAGAAGAGCGCTATCCCGGCTATGGTCTGGCACAGCACAAGGGTTACGGCACCGCCGCCCATATAGAGGCCCTGCGCCGTCTGGGGCCAACCCCGGAGCATCGAACGAGTTTTATTAAAAAAATCATGGAGTAATTCAAAAATGAATAAACGACGCCTGGGCAGCCTCCGGGAAGGGGAGGCCGCCGCCTTTTTGGAATCCCAAGGCTTTCGGATCCTTGAAAAAAATTTCCGCTGCCGGTTGGGGGAGATCGATTTAATTGCCCGGGATGGGCCCTGCCTGGTTTTTGTGGAGGTAAAATACCGCCGCAGCGACCGCTACGGCTGGGGAGAAGAGCATGTGGACAAAAGAAAACAGCAGCGGATCATTGCCGTGGCCCGCTATTTTCTTGCGGGATTTAAGGCCCTGCCCCCCTGCCGTTTCGATGTGATTGCCATCGATAAGGACAGCATCAATCATTTTCCCAACGCCTTTGAAGTGAAATAAGTCATCTCAGCATTTCTTTTCATTCATCAATTTCTGCAATAGTCCCAATGGATTCACTACGCTGGATACCGCCACATTGTGATTCATGGTATTGATGATCTTGCCGATATAGCCGGAAAGATCCGCTTCAAAATACCAGGGCTGCTCCCGTACCACAGGGGGACGATAGTTCAAATTGGTGGTAATCATGTAATCGAATATCCCTTCATCATGGGCCTGGATGAATTTGTCAAAGCCGCTGACGAACAGGCCGAAGGTACAGCAGATGATGATTTTGGAGGCCTGGCGGTTGCGCATTTCCCGGGCCGTATCCATAATATTGACCCCGGTGGAGATGATATCGTCCAGGATGATCACCACCTTGTCCTTGGGGTCCGGCCCCAGATATTCCGAAGCCACCACGGGATTCACCCCGTCCTCCAAAACCCGGTAGTTCCGGCGCTTATAAAACATGCCCAAATCCACGCCCACACTGTTGGCCAAAAAGACCCCCCGCTTCATGGAGCCCTCATCGGGACTTACGATCAGAAGATCCTGGCGGTCAATATGCTGTTCCCCCAGCATCTGGAACAGAACCTTAACAAAATGATAATCCGGAGAGTAATTGTCAAAATCATGGAGAGGAATGGCATTCTGCACCGTGGGATCATGGGCATCGAAGGTGATGATATTGGCCACCCCCATTTCGCTGAGTTCCTCCAGAGCCATGGCGCAGTCCAAGGATTCCCGGTGCAGGCGCTTGTGCTGACGGCTCTGATATAAGAAGGGCATGATTACGCTGATGCGGTGGGCCGAGGAGCTGGCGGCGGCAATGATCCGCTTTAAGTCCTGATAATGATCATCCGGGGACATGAAATGCTCCCGGCCATTAATCTTAAAGCTCATGCTGTTATTGGTCACATCCGATACGATAAACAAATCGCTGCCCCGGACAGAATCAAGGATCATTCCCTTGGCTTCCCCGGAACTGAAGCGGGGGCATTCTGTATTAATCAGGTAACTTTCCTTGTCATACTCCCGAGATTCAATGGTGGGGTCGTCCTCCCGATGGTCTGCCAGGTATTGATGACGCAGCTCCACGATATGGCGCTCCGCCTTTTCCACCAGCTCCCGGCAATTCTCCATGGCAACGATTTTTAAGGGTGCGATGAGATTTCGGTTCTTAAAGGGGTATATCTTGTCGTGTTCGTTCAGCATGCCTTGTCCTCCCCTGGGCTCATTACGCGGAAATACTATCACTTTTCGGTGGAATAAGCAAGAAAGATGTGTTAAAATGTCCCGCGGAAGGAATACAGCCATGAAGCACCGGATCCAGGCAGTCAGAAAAGGCTCCATAGGTGATGAACTGAATATTCGGCCCGGGGATTATCTTTTGGCCATCGGAGGCCGGGAAGTGGAGGATATTTTTGATTACGAATTCCTCTGCCGGGAAGAATACCTGGAGCTTTTGGTGGAATCCGCCGAAGGGGAAGCCGTCCTGTTCGAAATCGAAAAGGAGGAGGATGAGGACCTGGGGCTGGATTTCGGCACAGGTCTCATGGATGAGTATCGCTCCTGCCGGAACAAATGCATTTTTTGTTTTATTGACCAGATGCCGCCGGGGATGCGAGAAACCCTGTATTTTAAGGACGACGACGCCCGCCTGAGCTTCCTCCAGGGCAATTATGTGACCCTGACCAATTTAAATGACCACGATGTGGAACGGATTATCCAGTATCATCTGTCCCCCATCAATATTTCCGTCCATACCACGGATCCGGAGCTGCGGTGCAAAATGCTGAACAATCGTTTTGCCGGCCGTTCTCTTCAGATCCTGGACAAACTGGCAGACCACCATATTACTATGAACGGGCAGATTGTGCTGTGCCCGGGCTATAATGACGGCGCTCAACTGGACAAGACCATTGCCGATCTGAGCCGTTACCTGCCCCATATGGAAAGCCTCTCCGTGGTGCCGGTGGGCTTGACCAAATACCGGGAAGGTCTGGCGCCCCTGCGGCTGCTGACCCCGGAAGAGGCCCGGGAAACCATAAATCTCATTGAGCAGTGGCAGCAAAAACTCTTTCCCGAACACGGACTGCATTTTGTCCACGCCAGCGACGAGATTTATCTGAAGGCAGGACTGCCTCTGCCGGAGGAGGAACGCTATGACGGTTATCTCCAGCTGGAAAACGGCGTGGGTATGCTGCGGCTGTTTATGAACCAGTTTCGGGAAGAGCTGGCAGGTATTGAGGCCAAGCCCCAGGCCAGGCAGATTTCCCTGGCGGGTGGCGTGCTGGCGGCGCCGGTGCTTCAAAATCTTCTGGAAGAATTCATGGCGCGCTTTCCCGGGATTAAAGTCAGACATTTCCCCATTATCAATCATTTTTTCGGGGAAAGCATCACTGTGGCGGGGCTGGTTACCGGAAGGGATCTGATCGATCAACTAAAGGGGCAGGATTTAGGAGAAATACTCTATATTCCCGATACCATGCTTCGAATGGGGGAAGAGGTCTTTTTAGACGATATCAGTCTCAGCCAGGTTCGGGAGCAGTTGGACCTGCCCGTGATTCCTCTGTCCTGTGACGGTGCCGGCCTGGTACGGGAGCTGGCGGGTCTGGAATGCAAAAACAGCAGCCAAAAACTATTTCGGCCCTATGAGCCGGGAGGCAAAAATGAGTAAAGCAGTTGTGGCCATTGTGGGCCGCCCCAATGTAGGAAAATCCACTCTTTTCAACCGTCTGGCCGGAGAGCGTATATCCATTGTGGATGATACGCCGGGAGTTACCCGTGATCGGATTTACGCGGATTGCAGCTGGCTGAATCATCAATTTACCCTTATCGACACCGGGGGCATCGAACCGGAAAGCCGGGATGTGATTCTGAAACAGATGCGGGAGCAGGCCCAGACGGCCATTGAAACCGCCGATGTGATTATCTTTTTAACGGATGTGAAGCAGGGGCTGGTGGACGATGACCTGAAAGTGGCCGATATCCTGCGCCGTTCCGGAAAGCCCGTGGTGCTGGTAGTCAATAAAGTTGACAGCTTCAGCAAATACGGCAATGATGTTTATGAGTTTTATAATCTGGGGCTGGGGGACCCCATCCCGGTTTCCGCTGCGGAAAAACAGGGGCTGGGGGATATGCTGGACGCAGTGGCGGCTTATTTCCCTGCCCCTGGCAATGAAGAAGAAGAGGAGCAGATTCCCCGCATTGCCATTATCGGGAAACCCAATGTGGGCAAAAGCAGCCTGGTCAACCGTATGGCGGGCCAGCAGCGGGTCATTGTATCCGAAGTGGCCGGCACCACCCGGGATGCGGTGGATACCAATGTCCGCTGGAACAAAAAAGATTATGTATTAATCGATACTGCCGGGCTTCGGCGCAAAAGCCGGGTCAGCGACCAGATTGAGCATTTCAGCGTGGTCCGGGCCATCAGCGCTGTGGAACGCTCCAATGTGGTGATTCTGATGATCGATGCCTCCACCGGCATCACCGAGCAGGATGCTAAAATCGCCGGCATCGCCCATGACAGAAATAAGGGGATCCTGATTCTGGTGAACAAATGGGATCTGATCGAAAAGGATAATCACAGCGTTAAAGAGTTTACCAAGCGGATCCGGGAGGTTCTTTCCTTCCTGGAGTATGCAGATATCCTATTTGTATCCACCCTTACGGGCCAGCGCCTGTCCCAGATCTATCAGAAGGTGGATGAGATCCTGGAAGCCTGCATGAAACGGGTGGGCACCGGGGTCCTGAATGAAATCATATCCCAGGCCACGGCGCTCCATGAGCCGCCCTCGGACAAGGGAAAACGGCTACGGATCTATTACAGCACCCAGGCCGCCGTGGCCCCGCCCACCTTTGTACTGTTTGTAAACGATAAAAAGCTGATGCATTTTTCCTATCAGCGCTATCTGGAAAACCAGCTCCGGGAAACCTTCGGTTTCCGGGGGACCAGTATCAAAATGATCATACGGGAAAGGAATGAAAAGGAGCAATGATCCGAATTCCTCTTTTATTAATGGGCTATCTTTTCGGCTGTCTCCAAACCAGTTTTGTTTACGGAAAGAAGCAGGGCCTGGACATTCGGGAGCACGGCAGCGGCAACGCAGGCACCACCAATGCCCTGCGGGTCATGGGCCGGAAAGCGGGCATCATCGTTTTTCTGGGTGATCTTGGCAAAATGCTACTGGCACTGCTTTTTGCCGGCTGGCTCAGCAGCTTCTGGGGAGAAGAGTACTGGCTTTTGTCCCAGCTTTATACTGCAGCCGGTGTGGTATTGGGCCATGATTTCCCCTACTATATGGATTTTCGTGGCGGGAAAGGCGTTGCCTCCACCGGGGGCATGATGCTCCTTTTGGATTGGCGTATGGCTCTATATTCCTTCATCAGTTTCTTAGGCGTCACACTCTTGTCAAAACGTGTGTCCCTGGGCTCCATCCTGATGCTGCTGGGCAATCTTGTTTTATTCCCTTGGCTGCTCTTTAGCCATAAGCTTTCTTCCGGCATCATGTCGAAATGGGAGGCCTTGCTGATTTTTGCTGCCATCGTCCTCCTGTCCCTGATACGGCATCATGATAATATCAAACGACTCATAAAGGGAGAAGAGAAGCCCATCAGTTTTTAAGGCATGTCAGAAAATAATCCGAAAAACAGAATAGAGATACTGACTGCCTGTATTCTGGGGCTTTTTTTGACCACCCTCATCGCCTTTTTCGTGTCCCGTGTTCCGGCCCGGGCCGATGCCACGGTGGATGAGAGTCTTTTAATGGAAATCAGTGGAAAGGAAGCTGTGGATTTGCAGCAGGCGGCCTCCCGTATCTTTTCTGCGGAAAGTTCTCGGCAGAAGCGAATTCAGGATTCCATTGATTACAGCATTTCTGTAGAAGAATCAAGTTATCAGGCCATGCTGGACTCCATTGCCGCAGCCATGAATCAGCTTTCATCCTATATGCAATCCGTAAAACAAAGCCAATATGAGGAAGCTTCCTTTTCCCAGTCCTTATCGGCGGCACTTAAAGCCTCCCGGGAAGAAGAAAAACAATCTTCCAAAGCCGAAGCATCCCGTCAGGCTTCCATTGCAGCTTCCATAGCAGCCTCAAATGTGGTATTTATCGGCGACTCCCGCACCTACGGACTCAGCTTTTACGACTGCTGGCCCCGCTCCCATGTTTTTTTCACCACCGGTATGATTGATTATGCGCCACAGATGGCCACAGAAGCCGCCGCCATGGCGCCGGAAAAAGTCATCTTTTTAAATGGGGTGGATGATATTTTGTACTTCGGTTATGAACAGGCCCTGGGGCATTACGAAAATTATATTGCCAAGTTTGCGGCCCTGTCTCCCGAAACAAAAATCTATGTGGGGAATGTGATGCCCGCAGCCTCCTGGGCCATTGAGCGGCGGCCCCGACTGGGTGGCATTGAGGCCTATAATCAGCTGATCCAGGAGATGTGTGCCCGCCACGGTTGGACCTTTGTGGACGGCATGGGCGGTTTTACCATAGAAGCCTGTTACAGCCTCAACGGAGACGGAATCCATTTTTCTGCTGCCTGGACTCGAACATGGTTCAATAATATCCGAAGTATCGTCGGGTTTTAGGAGCCGTTGCCATGAACCAAATAACCCGGGATAAAGCATTATATATTGTTTCCATGATATTGATTTGCCTGGCAGTATCTTTGTTTTTGCTGTACCGTTTACGGGAGCCCGCAGCGGTGGACACGGATTTTGAGGCCCTTCAGCTGGCCCTGGAGGCGCAGGGTCTCACAGAAGAATTAGGTTTCGGGACCGAAGCCAATCTCAAACGGAATTTCGATATTTTCCCCTCCCAATAT
>CACZSB010000171.1 GCA_902783765.1 uncultured Lachnospiraceae bacterium | reverse complement strand
GCATTGACAAGACCGATTCTGTAAGCCTCATCCGCCTTGATATTGCGGGCGGTATAGATCAGTTGCTTGGCCATACCGGGGCTGACCAGACGGGCCAGTCTCTGGGTGCCGCCAAAGCCGGGGGTAATGCCCAGCCCTACCTCGGGCTGGCCGAATACTGCATTGTCGCTGCAAAGTCTGATATCGCAGGCCATGGAAAGCTCGCAGCCGCCTCCTAAGGCAAAGCCACCCACCGCCGCAATCACCGGCAGAGGAAAGGCTTCTAATTTCAGGAAAACATCGTTGCCCTTTTTGCCGAAGGCTTCGCCCTCCGCCTTGTTCAGGGTGCTCATTTCGGAGATATCCGCCCCGGCTACAAAGGCCTTTTCCCCGGCGCCGGTGAGTACCAGGGCCCGCAGGCGCTGGGTATCGATCTTATCCAGCAGGGCCCCCAGTTCTTCCAACACCTGGGAACAAAGGGCATTCAAAACCTGAGGACGGTTGATGGTAATAATCCCCACCTGTCCTCTTTCCTCAAACAACACCATTTCCATGGATATACCCCCTTTGGGAGGATCGGCCGCAGCGTGCGACGGATCCGGATAGGGGAATTGTACAGGCCCATTGGGGGAGCTGTCAAGGTGGAAAAGGGGTTTTAGATGAAAAAAACGGTCAATATCAGCAAGTTTTTATTTGACACCGCCTGATTAGCTTGCTAATATAGAACATGAAAAAGCATGATAAACCGAAAGGAGATATCATTTATTATGAACAAAGTCTGTACCTTGTCGGAAGCCGTCGAAAAGTTCGTGCAAGACGGCGATACCATCTGCTTCGGCGGTTTCACCACAAACCGCAAGCCCTATGCCGCAGTCTATGAAATCCTGCGCCAGGGCAAGAAGGATTTTACTGTGTGGGCCGGTCCTGCCGGCGGTGACTGGGACATGCTCATCGGCGAAGGCCGGGTCAAGGTCTATATCAACTGCTATACGGCCAATTCGGGCTACACCAATGTTTCCCGCCGTTTCCGGGCAGCCATTGAGAAGGGCGAAATGATTTACGAAGACTACAGCCAGGACGTTTTAATGCTGCAGCTTCACGCCGCTTCCCTGGGGCTGCCTTTTTTGCCGGTGCGCCTGATGATGGGCTCAGGTCTGTGTGAGTACTGGGGCATCAGCGAAGAGCTTCGCAAGACCCTGCCCAGCGTGGATGATTTGAAGCTGGCCTACGTGGACAACCCCTTTAACCCTGGGGAAAAGGTGGTGGCGGTGCCCGTGCCCAAGCTGGACTGCGCCATTATCCACGTGCAGCAGGCTTCCCCGGACGGCACCTGCGTGCTCATGGGAGATGAGTTCCACGATGTGGACATTGCCATCGCTGCCAAGCGTACCATTGTCACCTGTGAAGAGATCGTATCCGATGAATACATCCGCCGGGATCCCGCGGCCACCAAGATTTTCGGTGAATGCGTCCAGGCGGTGGTTCGGGCCCCCTACGGCGCCTGGCCCAGCCAGTGCTATGCCTATTATGACAATGACGACAAAGCCCTGAAGGAATACGACAAAGCCTCCAATTATCTGGATACAGCGGATGCGGTGGCCAAACTGGAAAAGGCGGCGGCCAAGGCCCGCAAAGCGGCAGATGCCAAGCCCGGCGACGAAAAGTTAGAGGCGGCAGCCAAAAAAGCAGAGGATGCGGCCAAGGCAGCGGCGGACGGCAGTAATGTGCCGGAAACCTTCAAGGATTATCTGGAAAAGTGGGTTTACAGCGTGAAGAATCAGGAAGAGCTGCTGGATAAGATCGGCGGCAACCGCTTGATGAACCTGAAGGTTGAACCCCATCTGGGATATTCCACAAGACACTGAGGCAGGAGGTTGCAAAACATGTCTGATTATACCAAGTATACCAAGGCCGAAATGCAGGCCTACGCCATTGCTAAGAATATCAAAGAAGACCAGATCGTCATCGTAGGTACGGGTCTGCCCCTGATCGGCGCTTCCCTGGCCAAGGCGGTGATCTGCCCCAGCTGTCATCCCATTGTGGAGAGCGGTCTGATGGACTGCGCCCCGGTGGAGGTGCCCCGTTCTGTGGGTGATCTGCGTTTTATGGCTCACTGCGCCGTGCAGTGGCCCAATATCCGCTTTGTGGGCTTCGAAGCCAACGAGTGGCTCCATGACGATGACCGGATGATCGCCTTCATCGGCGGCGCCCAGATCGACCCCTACGGCAACGTAAACTCCACCTGTATCTACGGCAAGGGAGATTATGTGAAGCCCCAGGTGCGCTTCACCGGCTCCGGCGGCGCCAACGGCATTGCGGGCTTCTGCAATACCATCATCATGATCAAGCTGGAAAAGAGCAAGTTCGTGAAAAAAGTAGACTATATCACCTCCTGTGGCTGGATGGATGGCCCTGGGGGACGGGAAAAAGTGGGTCTTCCCGGCAATCGGGGCCCTCAGATGGTGGTCACGGACATGGGCATCATGAAGTTCGATGAAAAGACCAAGCTCATGTATCTGGCCTATCTCTTCCCCGGCGTCACTCCGGAAATGGTGCTGGCCAATGTGGAAGAGGGCTTCCCCCTGGATGTGTCCCGGGCGGAGATGATGGAAGGGCCCAGCCCCGAGAT
>CACZSB010000170.1 GCA_902783765.1 uncultured Lachnospiraceae bacterium | reverse complement strand
GAAACCAGATCAGGTGACAGCAAAAAGCGAAAAGAGAGTCTGGTGGCGTTGTTCAAATTGCGGGAAAGAATGGCAAACAAGCATTTCAAACAAGCGTCAAACCCTATGCTCAGAATGATCCAAGAAACGCGCGGGCCTGAGAAGACGCATGAGTGCTGCCAGGGAAAACAATTTCCTACAAAAATATCCTGAGATTGCTGCGGAATGGCATCCATCTCTGAATGGAGAATGGAAGCCAGATAATGTTTCGGCTGGTTCGAATAAAATCTTCTGGTGGATTTGTGAGAAGAATCATGCGTACAAAAGCATAATTCCTCATAGAGTGGAGGGGACAGGATGCCCTTATTGTGCGGGCAAGAAAGTATTGAAAGGGTTCAACGATCTTGCCACTATAAGTCTTTCTGCTATAGCAGAATGGGATTTCGATAGAAATCAACCATTAACACCATATTTGGTCACACTGAAAAGCGGCAAAAAAGTCTGGTGGAAATGCGCTCAAGGACACAGCTATTCCATGACGGTGGCAGCCAAAACAAGTGGAATGGGGTGTCCGTACTGTGCAGGGAGGTATGTTATTGTTGGAGAAACAGACTTGGAGACATGCTATCCAGAAATAGCAGAGGAGTGGGATTGCGCAAGAAACGAACCCGTCAAGCCGTCTCAGATTAAACCACATAGGAATCAAACTTATTGGTGGATTTGTAAAAATGGTCATCATTATCGGGCCACACCCTCAGCAAGGATAGCAGGGCGTGGTTGCCCATATTGTTCTAATCGCAAGGTGCTTCCTGGGTTTAATGATTTACAAACACGACTTCCTGAATTGGCAAAAGAATGGCATCCAACTAAAAACGGAGATTTGTTGCCCACAATGGTAACGCCGCGCGGGGATAGTGTGATATGGTGGAAGTGCTCTGTTTGTGGTTTTGAGTGGAAGGTTACCCTCAATAGAAGATGTGGCTGCCCGAAGTGCTCTGATAAGAGGCAGACATCGTTTCCGGAGCAGGCAATATATTACTACATACAAAAGGTGTTTCCAGATGCGGTTAATCGATACCGATACAGAGGATACGAACTGGATTTATATATTCCTTCTATCAGAACCGCCGTGGAATATGATGGTGTATATTATCACAACAGCAGAAGAAATCAGGAAAAGGATAATATAAAGGATTCCTACTGCGAGGAGGATGGTATTAAACTGTATCGCATTCGGGATCCCCAATTAGGGACAACGAGGAGCGCCACCATAATCCCGTGTAAGGATACTATCCGGGAGGATCATTTGGAAAAAGCGATCAAAAAACTGTTTGATTGTATTGGAGTTGAGGATGCACCGGATATTGATATTCAGAGGGATGGGCATATTATACTGTCGATGACGCAAAAATACTACAGGGATAGAAACCTGGCGTCTTTATTCCCTGTAGTGGCAGCGGAGTGGGATTACGAAAAGAATGCCCCGCTGCTTCCTGAGAATGTCACACCAGGATCGAGTCACCAGGTGTGGTGGAGATGTGGTCAAGGGCATGAGTGGCAAGCTACGGTTAATTCTAGAACATCAGGGACGGGATGCCCATATTGTGCAGGTAAAAAATGCCTTCCCGGAGTAAACGATTTAATGACTTTAAGGCCTGATATTGCTGCAGAATGGAATTGGGATAGAAATGGCAATCTTACTCCGGACAAGATTTTGTCAAAGAGCAATCAGAAGGTTTGGTGGAAATGCTCAATCTGTGGAACTGAATGGGAAACAAGCGTATCGAATATGAGGCGTCCGCATTGTAAACAATGGAATGATGAACCGCATGATCAAATCGAGAGCAAGGATGATATAGATAGATTTTAATCATGCATGACTTGACAGAATCTAATAGCGTGATATAATAATATTACCTATCGGGTAATATTTATGGAGCGTGGTGCGTGAAAATAATATATGAAAATACTAAAATCGAAAAGCAATGTACCAGTATAAAAGAAGCGACAAAGCTTTTTGGAGGCGACAAAAGACTGGCGAATAGCTTGTTGGCAAGAATTAATGCTATTGAGCAAGCAGATGTAATAAAAGATATTATAGTGATGTCAACATTTAGATTTCATAATCTAAAAGGAAAATTAGACGGATACTTTGCGGTTGATGTTAAGACGATACGGGATAAGTGGAGGATAATTCTTCAACCACTTGATGAAGAAGAAAATGTTTTTGATCCATGTAATATTGATGAGATTGCAGCTATAGTCAAAATTGTAGAGATAAGAGAGGTAAGTGCGCATTATGAGTAATTATATAGAATATAACGATAAGATTGCATTCCATCCGGGATATTATCTCAAGGAACTGGTTGACGAAAGCGGTCTGACACAGGAGGATTTTGCCAAGAGATTGGGCACTACTCCAAAAAATTTAAGTATTCTCATCCGGGGTGAGCAGAGCCTTTCTATTGATGTAGCTACAAAGCTGTCAAGGATGCTTGGAACAACGATTACCTACTGGCTTAATTTGCAGCAGGCCTATGATGAAAAACTGGCGGAAATTCAGTCAGAGGAAGAATTAAAACGGGAACGGGAGGTTTTCAAATTAATCGATTATAAGTACTTTCGTGATCACCTTAAGCTTCCAGATCTTCCGCGCAGAGTCGATGAACAGATTAAATGTGTTCGGGAATTTCTTTCAATTTCCTCATTAACAGTTTTAGAGGAAGAGAATCTGGCTGTGAATTTCAGAAGCTATTCTGACAATTTGAGCAGGTCGAATACGGTTAATGCAAATGCGATGGTACAGATTGGTATTAACCAAACGATTAAGGCCGAGATACCGAAATACAATAAAAAGAAGTTTGAAAAAGCGGTTTCGTTTGCTTTGACACAGACAAAAAATCATTCGGTATTCTTTCCTGCAATTAAGAAGGCCTTTGGTGAAGCGGGCGTTGCTCTTGTTGCACTTCCAAATTTGAAGAATTCAGGTATCAATGGAGCCACAAAACGGGTTGATGGCAAGATTATGCTTATGGTAAACGACCGGAGACATTATGCAGATACATTTTGGTTCACCCTGTTCCATGAAATCGGGCATATTCTGAATGGCGATTTGGGAGTATCCTTTCATGATGAGGCTGAGGATGAAGCAGATCATTACGCACAAATGAAGCTTATTCCGCAGGAACGATATGAGGAATTCATTCAGCAGAATAGCTACTTTGATGAAGCAATAATCTGTCAGTTTGCCAGAGATATTGATCGAGACCCCGGAATTGTTCTTGGAAGGCTGTTAAGGGATAAACTGGTTCCAGAAACAGATATGCGGTTAAAAAACAAATTGAGACATTCATACAATGTTGTTATTTCATAAACAGAGAGATTAAGGGTACTATGCCATTGCATTTGAAGCGATGATCAAATATATCAATGCGCTGCTTCCATCGGCTGAAGTCATAAATGGGGCAATACGAGAGAGCAGAAGCATATATCCGGAATTGGCTATAAGAGAGGCGGTGGCAAATGCCCTGATTCATCAGAATTTTGGTGTAACCGGAACTGGCCCTACGGTAGAAGTGTTTAGCAATAGGGTGGAAATAACGAATTCTGGAACACCTTTGATCGATGTTAATCGTATAATTGATAATCCGCCCAAGTCTCGCAACGAAAAAATGGCTGCTATCATGCGGCGGATGGGTATGTGTGAGGAACTGGGAACTGGTTGGGATAAAATTGTCATTTCCTGTGAAATGGCACAACTGCCGGCCCCAAGAATTGAACTTTTTGAGGAAAGCACCCGTGTTGTTCTGTTTTCCAATATACCGTTTACTGCCCTGTCTGCAGATGATAGACTATGGGCTTGTTACCTACATGCCTGCATTATGCATGTACAGGGAGAGCAGCTGACCAATGGTTCTTTGAGACAGCGATTTGGATTGAAGGAGTCTTCCTCCGGTAGTATTTCCAGGTTGATAAAACAAGCTGTTGACAAGAGGCTTATTAAGCCTTTGAATCCGGATACGGCACCGCGTTATATGAAATACCTTCCCATTTGGGCGTAATCTAACTTGCCGGTAACTTGCTGGAAATGACTTGTAAACAGCTATTTGATCTCGGTTTGTACAAAATATGGCGGTATTTGGCGGGGAAATGACAAGATATTGATTCCGTTTAACTTGCCGGTAACTTGCTGGGGAGCAACAGATGTTTATGTAAAGTGGGGTTTTCCCTGCCGCTACTATTGCAAAATGACTATGCGGCCAGTATAATACAGATACTGTTTTCAACAGATTTCTCCCATCCCTGTTAAAGCAAAACAATGATTGACAAAACCTGCGCTGGCTTATATTCTGTGGATGGAGGTGCGCTGGATAAGTAGCAAACGGATAGACCTCCGGCAACATATTGGCAACGCTAAATCAGATAGCCTATATTCGATGGACAACTGAGAGAATCAGAATAAGCGGTGTTAGATTTTCTAAACATAATTGTTTAAGCTTCCGCCCTGAGAAACGAGTGGGAGTAAAAACCGCTGTCAACTGACACTCCTCTTGAACCTGAAAATGACACTTCCCTTGAGCGTCTAAGGCAGGAAAAAGAGAGGAAATAAAAGAGAACATAGTAATCCAAAAGCCTTGTGCTGCAACTTATTCAGGCAGGGCTTTTTTAATACGGAAAGCCTTGCGGGAAAGATAGGAAATATGTAGGAAGGACAACGTTATATTCAATTAAGGGAGTCCCGGTGGAATAAATAGCCCTATTTTGCCAAATCCATCCTTTTAATCGGGGTGAAACTCCGTTATACTAACAGTAAATCAGCAGGGAAGCGCCCAGGGAAGGAGATCTTTCATGTATTACGATTACGAAAAGGAGCGCGCGGAAGCTTTTTTCGCCGGGGAGCGGGCCAGAAACAGTTTGCAGGAGGCTCTGAAGGCCCTGAACAGCGCCCGGAATTGGGGCGTTTGGGATATGCTGGGGGGAGGCCTGATTTCCAATCTGGTGAAGCATTCCAAAATCAGTCAGGCCTCGGGATACATCGAAAGAGCCAAGGCGGATCTGCAAAGCTTCAGCCGGGAGTTGTGCGATATGCAGGAATTTGCCGATATGGGTGTAAATATCGGTGATTTCTGGGGCTTTGCCGACTGGTTTTTTGACGGCCTGTTTGCCGATTGGGTGATGCAAAATAGAATCAATGAGGCCCGGAGCCAGGTGGAGCGGGCCATTGCCAAAGTAGATGTAGTATTGGAAAGGATTAGGTGAGAATATGAAGAGTATTAAACCCGGGCGTGGCCCGTCTAAAATGGGAGCCGTGTCCAGTGCCTGTGTAGCGCTGTTCGGCGTATTTTGGTGTATATTCGCTGCTTCTATGGGCGGATGGTTCATGGTTCCCTTTGGACTGGTGTTTGTGGGCATGGCCATTTATGGGGCTATTTATAATTATCGAAATGCCACTTCCAAGGATCGGTACTCCATTATTGATATTGTGGATTCGGAAGAGGAATCAGATCCTTTGAATGAGATTTACGGACGCCAAAGCCAGGCCGGTTTTTACGACGAGCCGAATTCCAAGCCTGGCACCAGCGTGACCTATTGCCCCTATTGCGGCAGGCCGGCAGAGGGAGATTTTGAATTCTGCCCGGGCTGCGGCAGAAAGCTTCCGGACTGATATCCCCCTTTTCCCTGTTTCGTTCCCGCCGCATTTATGGTATGATGCGGGCAGTCAGAATGGAGTGAAACAGGGGATGCGGCATGGGATCGTTGGAACAAAAAAACAGCAAAATCATTGATGGCACGGCGCTTTGCATTTCGCTGGCCTTGCTTTTAGCCGCACTGGCCGGGGCTTTGCGGCCTTAGCATTCGCAGACAGGGGGACGGTTCTGTGTCTTTTCTCGAAAAGACACAGAACCGTCCCCCTGTCTGCAAAAATAATTTTTTAAAGCAATTGACTTTTCACGATTTCTTGATATATAATTGACAATTAATGGAGGGGTGAGGTTATGATAACAGAATCCTTTGATAATAATTCACCCGCTAAGATTAATCCGCCGGTAAATGAGAGTGCGCCGAAAGTGGACGCTGTGATCTTCACTTTCTCACACGAGATTGAGAAATATGTCGTAGCAAACTATGACTGTGAGAAGGCCGGAGAAATACGGATGGCT
>CACZSB010000169.1 GCA_902783765.1 uncultured Lachnospiraceae bacterium | reverse complement strand
GATTTCATGAGTGTGGACGAAATCCTGCTTTTGGAGCTTACAGAGGCGTCGGAGGCCGAAAAACTGGCGGAAGCCTGCCGAAAACGAATCGAAAAGCAGGTATTGATGTTTGAAAATTACGGTACGGACCAATACAGCCTCCTTCAGGAAGCCAGGATTTATCAGAACGGCCGGTATCTTTGCTTTTGCTGCGGTCATCACAGCCGGGAAGCCATGGATTTGATCCGAAGCAGCATCGAGAGGTAAGTCATGTTATTCAGCAGCCTTAACTTTCTACTGTTTTTCCTGCCTCTCTGTCTTTTGCTGTACTATTTGTTTCCGGGTATTCAGGCAAGAAATAATATCCTGCTGGTGTTTTCCCTGGTTTTTTATGCCTGGGGCGAGCCGGTTTATGTGCTGCTGATTCTCATATCCATTTTGCTGAATTACCTGAGCGCTCTGTATATGGAGCGAATCCCCGACTGGAAAAAAAGCATTTTTGTCACGGGGATCTGTTTGAATCTGCTGCTGCTGGGTTTTTTCAAGTATTATGCCTTTTTACTGAACAGTATAGACGGATTCATGGGCTGGAATCTGGAGGTCCGCCATCTGCCGCTGCCCATCGGTATTTCCTTTTATACCTTTCAGGCCCTTTCCTATTTGATTGATCTTTACCGGGGCCGTATCAAACTACAGCGCAGTTTGCCCCGCTTTGCTCTTTATATTTCCCTTTTTCCGCAGCTGATTGCCGGCCCCATCGTCCGGTATTCGGAAGTGGAAGAGCAGCTTTCAGTGCGCAGCGTGGATCTGAATTCCCTGGGTGTGGGCCTGATGCGTTTTCTGTACGGTCTGGCCAAAAAGGTATTACTGGCCAATAATCTGGGGGCCTTTTTTGAAAAAAGCGGGCTGGAAAGGGGGCCTGTGAGCCTGCTGGGTGCATGGCTGGGACTGATTGCCTTTTCATTACAAATCTATTTTGATTTTTCCGGCTACTCCGACATGGCCATCGGACTGGGAAAGGCCTTCGGCTTTCACTTTCCTGAAAACTTTCGGGCTCCCTACGGATCCAAAAGCATTACGGAGTTCTGGCGCCGCTGGCATATCAGTCTCGGCAGCTGGTTTCGGGAATATGTATACATACCCCTGGGAGGCAGTCAAAAGGGGCTTAAAAAGCAGGTTTTAAATATCTGCATCGTATGGGCGCTGACAGGTCTCTGGCACGGAGCCGCCTGGAATTTTGTGATTTGGGGTCTGTATTATGCCCTGCTCCTTCTTTTTGAAAAGCTGGTACTGAGCAAGGTGAAAATCCCTGTTCTAATGGGAAGGATTTATACCCTGCTGGCGGTTTTTCTTGGCTGGGGGATCTTCTTATGTGATTCCATGGAGGAAGTGGGTCAATGCCTTCGGAACCTGTTTGCCCTTTCCGGATTATCCCTGTGGGATCAAAAAGGCCTTAGGCTTCTGGTGACATCGGCCCCCTTGCTCCTCCTTTGCGCCCTGCTGTCTGCGCCCTGTTTTGTATCTATTCGAGAAAAGATGATGGAGAAAAAGCCTCTGCTTGCCGCCGTGGTGAGCGTGTTTTTACTGCTTTTATCCCTGGCCTTCCTGGTAACCCAGGATTACAATCCTTTTCTATATTTCCGCTTTTAGGAGGCTGATAATGAAAAGATTTAGCCCGCTTTCCATATACGGCATTTTGATAACAGGCCTCCTGCTTTGCCTTCTTTTCCTTCATGGGATGCTGCCGGACAAGGACTATTCCGAGGTGGAAAAACGTCGCCTTCAGACGGCCCCCGCCCTCACATTTGATTCCCTTCTGACCGGAGAGTTCATGGACCGGTCAGAGGATTATTTAAGCGATCAATTCCCCTTCCGGGATGCCCTCATGAGGTTAAAAAGCCGTTTTTCCCTGCTTTTGGGCAATAATGAATCCAATGGAGTATATTATTGCCGGGATGATTCTCTGATGAGCTGTTTTACAGCCTATGATTCTGAGCAGGCACGGTTTTTATCCAATAATCTTCGAAAATTTGATGAAACACATGGTTTTCGTCAATGTATCTTTCTTTTGATTCCCAGCGCCGTAAGTTTTTACGCCCAGCAGCTTCCCGCTTTTGTGGAAAGTGAATCCGAGCGGACATATTACGACCAAATGGTTCAGGGTCTCCCGGCTGGTTGGATTGCCCCAGACAGTTTCGGAATATTAACGGAGCTTATGGAAGCAGGAGAGCGCATCTATTACAAAAGCGATCATCACTGGACCAGTGAGGCTGCTCTGGGGGTATTTCAAGAAATCGCCCCGATTCTTGATTGGAAAGCGGATGGATTTGTTTTATCAGTGGTAAGCGATTCCTTTTTAGGCTCTCTGGTTTCTAAAAGCGGCTTTACCCCCAGCCAGTCCGATAATATCTCTGCATGTTTTGAAAAAGAACCCCAGACCGGCCTTTTAATAACCCATAGCGAGGAACAGGGAAATCAAAGCAGTTTTTATCATTTTGACAAACTGGGGACGGCCAATGAGTACGAATTCTTTTTGGGCGGCAATGAACCCCTGATTACCGTCCAGACCACGGCTGATTCCGATGACACACTACTGGTGCTAAAAGACTCCTACGCCAACTGTTTTCTGCCCCTATTGGCAAAGAGCTATAAAAGTATCACCATAGTGGATCCCCGGTATTACAATCAGGATCTGGAATCCCTGTTCCTGGCTGGCTCTTATACGGATTTGCTGATTCTTTATAATATCCAGACCCTTTCCCAGGATGAAGCCCTTTCACTTTTGCTGTCAGAAGAGGATTGACATATTTTCCGGATATGATATAGTTATGCCGCACGGACTTAGCGTTCGCCCATTAACCAGGGGTTGTACTGGTTTCGACGGGGGTTTTGAAGTTCGGGGCGCCATCCGCAGACCGTGGCTGCGTCATTAAAACGGAACCTAAATATAAACGCTAACAACGATTACGCGTTAGCCGCCTGATGCGGCTTGTCGGCCCGGGGCTGCCTACCACCTCGGTCACCGGCATCATGAAGGGTGGGGCACTGCCATGCTTAAGCTTTGCGGCGTGGTTAGTATCATGAAGCTACTTAGGCTTTAAGCCCGTCTGCGGGCGTTCGGCCGAGGGAATGTTTGATCGCAGACTATGATGGTAGGGCCCGGGAGGGATAGGCTTTCGGACAGGGGTTCGATTCCCCTCAGCTCCATGCTGAATACCACGCTATTGCGTGGTATTTTTTTATATCGGTGAGTCTTTGACGAAGTTTGGGAAATTATCCCTTTACAAAAAAGAGGGACGCGTATTATAATCCCATCAAATTCGGACATTTGTGATAGGAGAGATCATGGCCATTTTTGTGGAAGAACAGGCAAGAACCTTTAACGAGTATCTTATTATTCCCGGTTATTCCTCAGCGGATTGCATTCCCGCCAATGTTTCCTTAAAAACCCCGCTGGTTCGTCATAAAGCAGGAGAGGAGCCGGCTCTTCATATGAATATCCCCATGACCTCCGCCATTATGCAGTCCGTGTCCGGAGACCGGCTGGCGGTGGCCCTGGCCATGGAGGGGGGCGTATCCTTTATTTACGGCTCCCAATCCATCGAAAGCCAGGCAGCCATGGTAAGCCGGGCCAAGAATTTCAAAGCCGGCTTTGTGGAAAGCGATTCCAATGTCAGGCCGGATCAGACCCTGGCGGATATTGTGGATCTCACCGCCCGCACAGGTCATTCCACCATTGCCGTAACGGAAGATGGAACCTCCGCCGGAAAGCTTGTGGGCCTGGTGACCAGTCGGGATTATCGGGTAAGCCGCATGGATCCCCAAACAAAGGTTTCTGAATTTATGACCCCCCTGGAAAAACTGATTTACGCCCCGGAGGGCACCAGTCTGGGGGAAGCCAATGATATAATTTGGGATCATAAATTAAATGCCCTGCCCATTGTGAGAAAGGACGGGCGGCTTAGCTGCATCGTTTTCCGAAAGGATTATGATACCCATAAATCCAATCCCCAGGAACTTTTGGATAATCAAAAGCGCTATGTGGTGGGCGCCGGCATCAACACCCGGGATTACGAGGAACGGGTGCCTGCCTTATTGGAGGCCGGGGCCGATGTGCTTTGCATCGACTCTTCCGAAGGCTTTTCCGAGTGGCAGAAGAGGACTTTAAACTGGATTCGGGAAAAATACGGCGATTCCGTGAAGGTGGGGGCCGGTAATGTGGTGGACGCCGAGGGCTTTCGTTTTCTGGCGGACTGCGGCGCTGACTTTGTTAAAGTGGGCATCGGAGGGGGCTCCATCTGCATTACCCGGGAAACCAAGGGCATCGGACGGGGCCAGGCCACGGCGGTTATTGAAGTTTGCAAAGAACGGGATCGCTATTATAAAGAAAAAGGCATTTACGTACCCGTTTGTTCCGACGGGGGCATTGTATATGATCACCATATTACCCTGGCCTTGGCCATGGGGGCGGATTTTGTGATGCTGGGCCGTTATTTTGCCCGCTTTGACGAAAGTCCCACCAACCGGGTCAGTATCGGCGGCACCTATTACAAAGAGTATTGGGGAGAAGGCTCTGCCCGGGCCCGGAACTGGCAGCGCTACGATTTGGGGGGCGATCAAAAACTTTCCTTCGAGGAGGGGGTGGATTCCTATGTGCCCTATGCAGGACCTTTAAAGGATAATGTACAAATGACCTTAAGTAAGATTCGGTCCACCATGTGCAATTGCGGCGCTTTGACCATTCCGGAGCTTCAGCAAAAAGCCAAGCTGACTCTGGTTTCCTCCGTATCCATTGTGGAGGGCGGCGCTCACGATGTGATTCAGAAGGATAACGGATCCCTGTCATCGGCAAATTCTCGCTGAATTGACGATTATAACCGGATCACACAATGAATCTACAGGCGGCCTCAGGTCGCCTTTCTTAATTTATAATTTCTGTAATTAAGAGGATAGTACTTGACAGAGGCAGGATTCGAGGGGTATATTTTAGATATGTATCTATTCGCAAAAGGCAACTTTAACGAAAAGTTGAGGACATATTTTAGACAAGAGATTCCAATACAGCTTCCAAAGCCCTCAACTGTTTCGTTAAAGCTCACGGGGGTATACAGGCAGGTGATGGCATTATTTCAACAAATACAGCTTTCTGAGCCCACAACTGTTGATATTAAGTTTGCAGGGATACAGAGGCCTGAAATAAGTTCATCGCTTTATGATGGTTTTAAAATGTACAATAAAAGCTACAGAGAATTGAATGGATAGATACGCGGTTTTAAGGCTTTCTGTATGATATTTATATGCTCATTAGATTAAAATGCTTTACAGCCTGACAGCTTTAGAATTACCAACAATAAACTGCATTACAAAGGATACGTTATTATGGATTTACAACGCTTATTAAGCCTTACCCGTAAGGCTGTGGATGATTACCAGATGATACAGCCCGGGGATGTGATTGCTGTGGGGGTTTCCGGCGGCAAAGATTCCTTAACTTTATTAACGGCTCTAAACGGCCTGAAACGCTTTTATCCCCACAGCTTTGAATTAAAACCCATCTGCGTGGATCTGGGCTTCTCCGACGGAAATTTCGACGCTTTTCAGGCCTTAAAGGATTTCGCGAATAGTTTAGACCTAGAGCTCACAGTGGTGCCTTCACAAATCGCCGAGGTCGTATTTGACATCCGCCAGGAATCCAATCCCTGCTCCCTGTGTGCCAAGCTGCGAAAAGGGGCTTTCAATACCCGGGCCAAGGAGCTGGGCTGCAATAAAATCGCCTACGCCCATCACAAAAATGATTTTACGGAAACCCTTTTAATGTCCCTGATCTTTGAAGGGCGGCTTTCCTGCTTCTCTCCTGTCAGTTATCTGGACCGTATGAATCTGACTCTGATACGGCCTTTGATGTATGTGGAGGAAGCCGATATCATCGGCTACGCCAAGGCCCGCTCCCTGCCGGTGATGCACAATCCCTGCCCGGCCGACGGTTATACCCGCCGGGAGGAAATGAAACAAATGCTGGCCAATTTGAATAAGGAGTATCACGGCGTCAGTGAGCGTATGTTCGGCGCCATATTGCGGGGCAATCTGCCCGGCTGGCCCCATAAGGAGGTGTAGCATGGCAAACCGACCTTATCATGAGCAAGTGGATATCAATAATACCTTAAAATTGCGGGATTTAATCAGTACTCTCCCCTCTTTTACTGCCCTCTTTTTTCGGGGGATCGAACCCAATACTTCCTCCCGAACCCGCATCGCCTATGCCTATGATATTCATGTTTTCTTTGAATATCTGAAAGAAAATCATCCCTTCTTCAAGGAAAAAGAAATCACGGCGCTTCCGGTGGAATCTTTGGATCAGATTAAAGCCCTGGACCTGGAAGCTTATATCGAGTATTTGAAGTATTACAGTGGTCAGCAGGGCACGGAACGCAGCAATCACAGCCGGGGCATCATGCGGAAAATCAGCGCCTTAAAAACCTTATATAACTACTTTTTCCGGAAGGAAATGATTAAAACCAATCCGGCGGCCCTGATTGTATTGCCCCGAACGCCCCAGAAAGAAATCATCCGTCTGGATGTGGATGAGGTGGCCAACTTACTGGATGAGGTGGAATCCGGGGAAAAGCTGACTGCCAAGCAACAGCAATTCCACGAAAAAACCAAAATACGGGATCTGGCCATGCTGACCCTGCTTTTGGGCACCGGCATCCGTGTTTCCGAATGTGTGGGGCTGGACATTAAGGACGTGGATTTCCATAATTCAGGGGTTCATGTTCATCGAAAGGGCGGCAAGGAGGCCATTGTTTTTTTCAGTGACGAAGTGGCGGACGCCCTGGAGTTATATTATAACGAGAGAAAACTGATGAAGCCTCTCCCAGGCCACGAGGAAGCCTTTTTCCTTTCCCTGCAAAACAAGAGAATCAGCGTCCGGGCGGTGGAGAACCTGGTCAAAAAATATGCCCGAACCGTCACCACCTTGAAAAACATTACGCCCCACAAGCTCCGCAGCACCTACGGTACCAATCTGTATCATGAAACCAATGATATCTATCTGGTGGCGGATGTGCTGGGGCATTCCGACATCAATACCACAAAACGGCATTATGCGGCCAGTACGGAATACCGCCTTCGGGCTACTCGGAATGCGGTAAAGCTGAGGGAAACGCCTATTGATAATAGGGAATCACCAGATACTGACCAGGCTGAAGCAAATCGTCCCGAAGAATCCGATTGATCTGCCGAAGCTCCTCGGCAAACTGGCGAACATCCGTATACTCCGGGGCATATTGTAAAGCCAGGTCCCAAAGAGTATCTCCCGCCGATACCATTACGCTTTGATAACAACGCTCCTGCTTCTCGCGCTGGGCCTGCGCATGACTGCTCCCCAGTCCTAAAAACAGAATAAATAAACTTAAAACAAGAACCATGGTTCCCATGAGACGGAATCTTTTTTCTGCTCTTTTGTGGTATTTTTTTGTCTCTTTCATAGCTTTATGTCCTTTCCAAACAAATGTTCTGTCATTATTTTATATATCGAACATAGGTTTGTCAATACCCAAATTGAATATTTCGAACAAATTTTTGCAAACATACGTTTGCAAAGTAAAAAAGATGTGTTATACTGTACGTAAATACACAGCATCTGATGAAAACGCAATGCTTCTATTTACTAAAATCAACGGGGGTTTAATATGAGACGCAGAGATGGTTTGTCCGCAAAACAGAGAGAAATCCTTGATTATATTCGTTCCGAAATCCGCAAAAAGGGCTACCCTCCCACGGTGCGAGAAATCGGACAAAAGGTGTCCCTAAAATCCACTTCTTCCGTACACGCCCATCTTTCTTATCTGGAAAGCGAAGGCTATATCCGCAAGGATCCCAGCAAATCCAGAACCATCGAGCTTTGCGGTCCGGAGGAAGAAGCCCAGCAGCGGGAAATGCTTTCCATTCCCGTGGTTGGACAGGTGGCAGCCGGTGAACCCATTTTAGCGGAGCAGAATATTGAAGGATATTTCCCCTTCCCAGCGGATGAACTGGCTCCTACCCAGGCTCAGCTTTTTATGCTTCATGTCCATGGAGACAGCATGGTAAACATGGGCATTCTGGATGGGGATCGGCTGATTTGTCAGAGCTGTGATTCCGTCCGCAACGGTGAAGTGGCCGTGGTCTTGGTGGAGGACAGCGCCACTGTAAAACGATTCTATAAAGAAAAAGGCCATTTCCGGCTTCAGCCTGAAAATGACCATATGGAGCCTATCATCGTATCGCAATGCCAGATTTTGGGAAGGCCGGTGGCTCTGGTGCGCAGCTTTAGCTGAGGCTTTGCTGCTTCCTTCTCAACTCTGAGGCAGCATGCCGAACGGATTCGCTGATCTGATCCCCCCCCATTAGCCGTGCGATTTCTTCCACGGCTTCTTTTTCGTTTAAGAGTTTGATGAAGGTTTGGGTGCGTCCCTGTACCACGGATTTACTGATTTCATAATGACGATCTGCCCCCGCAGCGATCTGAGGCAAATGGGTGATCAACAGCACCTGACGGCTGGCTGCGATCTTTTTTAAATGCTCTCCCACCATCTGGGCGGTCTTTCCGCTGATGCCGCTGTCAATCTCATCGAAAATCACCGAGGGGATCTTATCCCGATGGGCCAGCAGGGTCTTGATGGCCAGCATAATCCGGGAAAGTTCTCCCCCGGATGCCACCTTATTCAGGGGCTGCAGCGCCTCCCCGGGATTCAAAGACACCATAAAGCGAACACGTTCCCAGCCGTTTGTGCCAATCTCCTCTTCTTTTGTCAGCCGGGTCTCAAAGGCCACGGATAAAAAGTTCAATAAACGGAGTTCTTTTTCTATTTCACGGTCAAAGCGGGCCGCCGCATCCCTTCTTAACTCACTGAGACGATTTCCATGGTTCTGTAAAGCGCTGTAAGCCTCCTCTAAGGCGTTTTGATCCTTCTCCCGGAGAATTCCGTAATCTTCTAACTTGGAACGCTCAGCAAGTCGCTGGGACAGGGCTTCATTGCTTTCGTCACAAAGATCTCCATATTTCAGCTCCAGCCGATTGATTAAATCCAGCCGTTCCTCCATTTCTCGGAGGATTCGGGGATCATAGGTATTATCTTCCAGATAAGTGCGAATCTCCTGCTCCGCCCCGGAAAGTATATCTTCCGCTTCTCTGATTTCATGAAGGATTTCCTCCAGCCCCGGGGAAAGGCTGCTGACCTTATTTAATTCCCCGTAAGCCCGCATTAACGAATCGGAGGCGTTTTCCTGTCCCTGACTGATGAACTGCAGCGCCCTTGAAAGACTGCTTTCAATGGTTTCGAAGGCCGCTAATTCCTTATGCTTTTCCTTAAGCTCCCTCCGTTCCCCCGGCCGGATAGCCGCTTCCCGGATTTCCCGGATTTCATAATCCAGATAATCCATTCGGCGTATCCGTTCCTCCTCCGATAGGGATAAGGCTTCCCACGCCTTCTTGGCTTCCCTGTGATGGTGATAAGCCTGAAGCAGGGCGCCCCGGGCGGCCAGGGCCTCGGTCCCCGCATATTCATCCAGTATTTCCAAAGCCGTGGCGGGATTTAAAAGAGATTGATGCTCATGCTGACCGTGAATATCCAGCAGCAGCTCCGTCACGCTCCGAAGGGCAGCGGCACTGACGCTTTCATCATTGATTCGGTACAGACTGCGCCCAGGCTGGATTCTTCTTTTAATAATCAAAAGACCCTCATCGGGCTCTGTGCCTAATTCCTTTAATTTTCGGCAGATATCTTCACGATCCACGGAAAAGACCAATTCGATATACGCCTCATTT
>CACZSB010000168.1 GCA_902783765.1 uncultured Lachnospiraceae bacterium | reverse complement strand
TCCTCCGTGATGATCCCGGTGTCCTTGTTCCTCTATGAAAAGTTTGGGCTCTCCCCGCTGCTGCTCATCAACGGGCTGTGTTTCCTGGGGGCGGCCCTATGCGAGGTGCGGATCCGGGATGTGGAGAAGGAGCGGGGGCTGGCCGCCGAAAAGGCTTATTCCCTTTCTGCCTACTGGGCCGATGCCAAAGAGGGCGTGCGCTACCTGTGGAGCGAAAAGGGGCTTTTGTGCGTCACGCTGTACTTCGTCTTCTCCGCCTTTGCGGGAGGCGCCGGGAGCGTCATCACCCTGCCCTATTTCAAGAGCGCTTTCGAAAACGGAGAGTGGGTCTATATGACCACCTGGGGCTTTGCGGTGGCCGGCCGGGGCATCGGTGGCCTGCTGCAATACAGGATCAAATACCCCGCTGCCATCAAGTACGGTCTGGCCCTTTTGGTGTACTGCATCGTCAATGTGCTGGAGGGGAGTTATCTGTTCTTTTCCGTGGACGGTATGCGGGTCGCCTGTTTTCTGGTGGGCATCTTGGGCGTGACCTCCTATACCATCCGCTCCTCCGCCACCCAGTCCTATGTGCCGGACGACAGGAAGGGCCGGTTCAACGGCGCTTTTATCATGCTGACCACCTCCGGCGCGCTGCTGGGGGAACTGCTGGCCGGTGTCTGTATGAACTTCATGCCCATGCGGGGGATCCTGGCAGGCTTTATGGGCATCGCCTTGATCGCCGCTTTTGTTATTATCGGCGGAGGGAAAAAGTATGTGAAACCCCTGTACGAGCGGGAGGCATAGGGTATGCCGGATACACTGAAAACCCTTTTGTTTTCTGTCGTCCCTGTTATTCAGGATGTGTTTCTTATTCTGCTGATTATACGTGGGGTGATAATAAAGAGAAAAAGGGGGTGGACAGGCGTTTCTGTTCGTCGCCTGTTTTGGAGTTCATCTCTTCTGTGGACAGGAACCTTTTGTGGTGGGCTGTTCAGCATCCCGGTAACAGTTATCGGCCTGGGCCTGTTAGATCAAGGGCCTGACGGTGTTTGGTATTTGTTTGAAGGGTTCATTCTTGTCAGTATCGCCATGCTCTTAGCCTACTGTAACAGTACCATAGAATATGATGGTACGGGTTTTACTGTGAGTAATATCTTTGGAGGAAAACATCGCTTCCGTTATGGAGATATCAGCGGGATATGGAACAGGGGCGTCCTCAGTGACATAGTGCTATACTGCGGACGCCGGAAAATCCGACTGGATTATTTCTTGATCGGCAGGGAAGCGTTTGTAGCGTATGCCAATCAGGCGTATTTTAATCGGTACAAAGCAAATATTCCCGAGCAGAACCCCAAATTTGATCCCATGAAAGGGAATGTGGATACTCCGTGGGTATATCTGTTTTACGCCGTTTTGGTATTCGTTCTCTCTACCATAGTTTTTATTATCTTTCCTGTTTATGTTTTGCAGCCTCCGGATGATAGTATCCCCAAAGAAGCAGTGGAAATCCACACTGCCTTTTCATCCTTTGATAAAAAGAAATTCGGCGAAGACATTATATTATATGCCCCGGACCACGAAAAACCCTTTGTTATTTCCTGGATATCCGGCTATGAGATAAACCTTCCGGAGCCTGAAACGCTATGCGGGGGAAGGGCATTTTATATTGTGGCTGTTGAGGGAAAAGAACAATACTCCATTTATGCAATTTCAGATGAGAAACATAACAGCATCATCACCGCATATGATTACAATACCGCCTATCGTAACTATAGTCGAATAGCATGCATTCTTATGCTGATTGCGGGCATTATTGCTGATATCTTTGCGGTGTTCTGGGTTTTGGTGGGCAGATATCCGAAACGCTATCCGGCCTGGGTTCGGAGGATCTTCTATAAAAGCTGGGCGTGGACAGTCGATTTCACAGACGGAGAGTAGTATCTCTTTGCTATGCCAGCTCCTGCGATAAAAGCCGCTCGACCACCCGGTTTAGTCCCCGTACCATATCCTCCAGGGACATGGAGGGCGCGTTTTTTTCTGCGGCCTGCTCAGGCAGATAGGGCAGATGGATAAAGCCGGCCTGGCGGATCCTGCCCCGGGCCTGGAGCCGGGCTGCCTCGTAAAAAACCGCATTACAGACAAATAAACCGGCGGTGTTGGAAAGGCTGGCGGGCAGGGATTCCTTTTCCAATTCATTCAGCAGCTGGCCCAGGGGCAGGGTGGAAAGATAGGCGGTTTCCTCCCCCGGATAGAGGAAGAGGTCCCGGGGCTGTTCTCCGTCATTGTCCGGAATACGGGCATCCGCCAGATTCACGGCGATCCGCTCCAGACTGAAACCGCTGCGGCCTCCGGCCAGACCCAGACTGAGCACGATTTGAGGCTTGTGTTTTTCCACCGCTTCCCGCAGCAGCCGGGGGGCCTCCCGGAAGGAAACCGGCAGGAGCAGCCGGAGGATCTCCCCATTATTGGGCAGGGGAGTAAGGCTCCTTAGGGCCTCCCAGGATGGATTGAGGCTATCCCCGTCAAAGGGTTCAAAAGCACTGATCAGAATTCTGCTTTCCATAAGACCTCCCTCTTTGTCCTTAATCAAATCATTTTCAGTATAGAGGTTTTTCAGCCTCAGGACAAGTCCACTGCCCTAGGAAGCCTTGACAATCCCAGGGCAATTACCTATAAAGTTAAATTGTATGATTTTGAGAACGGATTGAAAATGAATCGCCGCAATACTTCATGGCAAAAAAAACTGGCGATAGGAAATAATAATCCAAACGGATATAAGTGGGTGATTGTAATGAAAAAGCTAAAATTATTAGTGGTACTTGTTATTTGTCTTCTGTTGATGGTGGCTTGCGGAAACGACAGCGTTCAAAACACTTCATCGGAACAGACTACTCCCGATATCAGCACCGAAAGCCAAAAAGAAAGCACGGTATCCCAGACTGTGGAGCAACAGGAGACTGAGACAGAGAATAGTTCGGCGGAATCAGCTGAAAAGGTGGCGGAAACTAAAAATGTAACGGAAGCGGAGACTGAAACGACTATAATCCGTCCTGATATGAATGTGGATCAGGAAGGCGTGCTCCAGGCGGAACTGGATTATTATTACGAAATTTGGCCTGTGATGGTGAATGGGATTAGCCTTTATTCGGAGGGAAAAGGGCCCAACGACTTTAAGTTCCATAAACCCTCGGTCCCTGGCGATTACATATTGGATCGGGTGGGAAAACGAATGATTCCTGTCTCGCATGAATATGCCTTGATTCTGGAAGGGCTTAAGGATCCTCAATTGCTGGAGCAGTTGGACATCGGATCGGGAAAATACTATATTCTGGATACGGATCGTGTGTTTTATATTGAAATCTATACAGATTCATCCCGGAAGGAAT
>CACZSB010000167.1 GCA_902783765.1 uncultured Lachnospiraceae bacterium | reverse complement strand
AACGCCGGTGCGTTCTGTCCCCCGTACTTTTTCACGCAGCCATTTCCGGGCTTTTGCCATATCCCGAGTCAATTTGATGGGATAATGATTTTTGATCTCCGCATATAGCTTCGCCGCCTGGTCATCAAAGGCCAGCAGCGCATGTACAAAGGCCGAAAGCTTCTCAGCCCGGTATGAACGGAGGGAAACAGCCAAATGCAGGCTTTCTGCGTAGGTGACATTGGGCTTTTCCTTCAAGAGCTCATTGACTTTTCCCTCGGCATATTCCGGATCCGTCAGGCGAGGAGAAATATATACCTCCCACTGAGGAAACATTTGATTGAGGGCAGCGATCCACTCAGATATGCCCGCTTCTCCCGTATTAATTTCCTGCCCGCCGCCCACAAGACATACAATGGTTGCCCAGTCTTCCCGTTGATCCAGGGACCAAATCAGGAAGGCAGCTTCCGACATGGGGAAATTGGGAACCTTCAGTTTATTGCCATAGGTTCCGCCCCGCTTCAGATAATTCGCCAGCCTTTTATGAGTCCACGAGCGCTGGGCCTCGTCAAAAATGGCTACATGCTCCACTTCACCGAAGCCGGCCTTTTCCAGTTTAACAGCCTTTTCCGGATCAATTTCCAACACACCGTTTTCCACAGGATTCTTGATTTTAGCCAGCATATTATCCCGGTATCTGTGGATCATCTGGATGGATTGACTCACCTTTCGTCTAGCGCATGAAATCTTCTTGGACTCGCCTTTTTCACGGCTTTTTTTATAATCATCCTGGGCAAGGGCTTACGTCAATACCGCCACCAGGGGACCATTGCCGGACAAGTATACAGCGCTCTCACCTTCAACGGGCTTATCCTGGCCTTGATAGGTCTGCTTGATCGCCACATCCAGCCCCACCAAAGTCTTGCCGGCTCCCGGCACTCCGGTGACAAAACAAATGCTTTTACGGTGTTCTTCCCTGCTTTTTTTGATCACCTTAAGAAGATAGCCTATGGTCCTGTCAGTATAAACTTTGTCCGCTTCATGACGGGTGATATCCTCTACAGAATGATTCTCGTACAACGACCGGGCTGCTTCAATAATGGTCGGGGTAGGCGCATACGGACTGATGATCCAGTTGGAATCAATCGGTGTTTCATGGGGAAATCTTGCTAAAACAGCCGAAATCAAGTCAAATAGATGCTCTATCCCTGTCACAAGCGGATTCACCACTCTGTCATCATATACGGACATTTGAATAACGGAGGAAGCATGCCCATAATTTGTGGCTATAAGGATCGGAACGATGACCTTTTCCTGACTGAACTTATGGAAGTTTTTAAGGTCCAGTGCGTAGTCCAGCACCTGGTCCATATCTGCTTCCAGAATCCGTGTTTCACCGACTTTAAACTCAATGCAGAAAATAATGCCTTTAAAAAGCAGCACCACATCGATTCGTTTGCCCAGCCGAGGAATGTCATACTCAAATATTACCCGGCCTTCGCCCTCTTCAAAGCGGGAGAGCACCTTCCGCATAATGGAGATTTCACCTTTCCATGCTTCGATGGTTGTAGTGCGAGCCTCACCATGATAATGGTCAACAAGCTGTCCCAGGACCGACATTTCCGTTTCGCTTAGGAATCCTGCGAAACTATTTTCATATAGACACCGAGGATTAGGACTCATCTCTATCATTCCCTTTTAAGAAAGCTTCTGCTTCAGCAATTCGATAATTATCATGTCTGCCGGAAGCCAGTTGAGGCTATCCAGTTCATTTTTACCAAGCCATCTTGCGGCTTCATGCTCTTTTAAGACCAGTTCTCCCTGCTGCACCTCTGCCATAAAGCATTCCATACTGAGGTGAAACGCAGGATAATCATATTCGATTGAGGCAAGCTTCTCTCCTACCGTAATATCGGTGTCCAGTTCTTCCCGGATCTCCCGGCGCAGGGCATCCTCCGCTGTTTCACTAGCTTCAATTTTTCCGCCGGGGAACTCCCAATAATCCTTCCAGTCTCCGTAGCCCCGCTGGGTGGCGAAGATACGGTCCTGATCACGGATAATGGCTGCGACAACATGTATTGTATTCATATTCTCAATTATTCTATGTTGCATCCCACTGTTTTTCCTTGGCTATGTCAGTAAGCAGTTTTCCTTTATAGGTAAACCACTGGGTACCCTGTATCGACTTTATCTTCTTGATACTGCCCACAATCGCAGACAAGGAAGTCAGCTCATCCTTATACAAAACCTTCCGCTCTATTTCTTTCTGACATTTTACCCTCCCGGAAATTATATTTTTGATATGCTAAATAATTCTGAGATAGACATTTCAAAGCCATCTGCAATCTTCTTAATATTTTGAAGTGAAATATTTCTCTTTCCCGCCTCGACAGATGCATAATATGTTCTGTCCATCCCAATTTTCAGGGCAAACTTTTCCTGGCTTAATCCTTCTTTTTCTCGTAGCTCTTTTAGAGCTTGTCCAAACTTTTTCTGAACCATTTTAACCACCTCTTAATGAGCATTCTAATCATTGTGTGCTTATAAGACAACGGACTATGAGCAACAGGCAGGAGATGACGATGCTATGTTTCCATATCGTAGGGGATATTAATCCAACTCATCCTTCGCTTTCCCTCTAACCTTGTCCTTATCCTGAGCCAAGTATCGGTCAATGTTCTTCTTCGCAGAAGTAAGCTCATTGACCTTTTTCTTTTCTGCCTGGTAGGCGGCGTCCAGAGAGGCCTTCCGTGTGGCCAGAAAATCATTGTACATTTT
>CACZSB010000166.1 GCA_902783765.1 uncultured Lachnospiraceae bacterium | reverse complement strand
AGCGCTTCGGCCTCACCGCAGAGCACATCATCCAAAAAGCCCGGGAGTTGGTAAAGCTAAAAAAATAAAACAGGGTCGTTACTGGATTATTGAGCAAATCTGTACTTGTTAGTTGAGAGGTCGCGAAAGCGGCCTCTTTTATCATCTGGCAAGAAGATTACTTTTTCAAAGATTAAATTTATCCCCCACCTTATCCCCCACATTGTGCTACAATAGGGTGGGTGATAAAAATGGAAAATATTGAGAACATTACACATCCGCAGCTAATGAATATTATTGGAATCGGAAAAACGGCTCTGCAAAACAATATCTCGTTCTTGCGTAAAAATGGTTTTATTGAAAGAGTCGGGTCAAATAAAACCGGATACTGGCGTGTTATAGACAAAGAAATAGACAACTTGAGTTTGTAATAGAAGATATATGAGCGCATTTCTATCTAAAAAGAGGAAGTGAGGATTTAAGGGTGAAGGCTCTGATAGCTATGTCCGGCGGCGTGGATTCCAGCGTGGCCGCCTATCTGACCCAGCAGGCGGGCTATGAATGCGCCGGCTGCACCATGAAATTATATGATAATTCGGATGCGGGCCTTTCCAATGGAAAGACCTGCTGCTCCTTAACTGATCTGGAGGATGCCCGGGCCGTGGCAGAGCGGCTGGGGATGCCCTATTTTGTATTTAATTATACGGAGGAATTCAGGGAAAAGGTCATCGGGCGCTTTGTGGCGGCCTATGAAGCAGGCATCACCCCCAATCCCTGTATCGACTGCAATCATTTTCTGAAATTCGATGCCCTGCTGGAACGGGCCCTCCTGTCCGGCTATGACAAGCTGGTAAGCGGCCACTATGCCCGGATCCGCCGGGAGGGGGACTGCTATCATTTACTAAAGGGGCTGGATCCCGGGAAGGATCAAAGCTATGTGTTGTACAGCCTCAGCCAGGGCCAGCTGGCCCATATGCTTTTTCCCTTAGGAGAACTGTCCAAGGAAGAGGTCCGGGCTCTGGCCCGGAAGCAGGGGCTGGTAAATGCCGCCAAGCCCGACAGCCAGGATATTTGCTTCGTGCCGGAGGGAGATTATGCCCGGGTCATTGAGCTGCACCGGGGCCGGCCGGCGGAGCCCGGGGATTTTGTGGATGAAAACGGGAAGGTTTTGGGCCGCCACCGGGGGCTGATCCATTATACCATTGGCCAGCGCCGGGGTCTGGGGCTTTCCCTGCCCGCCTCCCTGTATGTGCTGCGGCTGGATACGGAGAATAACCAGGTGATTTTGGGGCCGGAGGAGGCCCTCTTCAGCAAACAGGCCCGGGTAAAAGAGGTCAATTGGATCAGCGGCCATGCCCCCAAAGAGCCCCTGTTGGCCCAGGTAAAAATCCGCTACCGGCAGGCGGCAGCGGAGGCAAGGCTTATGCCCCAGGATGAGGGGCATGTACTAATCGAGTTTTCCCAGGCCCAGCGGGCCATTACCCCGGGCCAGGCCGCGGTTTTTTACCAGGGAGAGGAAGTGCTGGGGGGCGGCACTATCCAGTAGGGACGGGATCCGTTAATTATCCGAAAATCTGCCCAGGCAATCTCAGCTTCTCCTTAGGCGGAAAGGCCTTATCAAAGGCCTCCACATGGGCATCCTCCACATAATAGCCCTGGGGCGTTTGATAAACCCCCGTCACATCTTTAAGATAAGCAGGTATCAGCTCTCTGCAAAGAAAGAAGGAATCATCCGCATCTTCCGGCAGGTCGTGATAGCGTATGCCGAATTTTCGGGCATAGTCGAAGCCGCACTTACTGTAGAAATTGTAATTGCCTTCAAAAAGAACCGCCCCGTAGCCCAGCGCCCTGGCCTTTTCCAGGGAATAGTCCAGCAGGGCTTTCCCGTAGCCCTGGCGCTTCAAACTGGGGGTGATGCAGATGGGGCCCATGGTCAGCACCGGGATCCTTCTTCCGTCATCGGCTTCTATGATTGTTTTCATGAACATATTTTGCCCGATGATTTCTCCCTCCATTTCCATGACGAAATCCAGTTCCGGTATAAAGGCCGGATCGTCCCGGAGCACATGAATCACATAATGCTCGCTGCACCCGGGACGGTACACATTCCAAAAGGACTCTCTTACGAGATTTTCAACGATTCTGTGGTCCTCCGCTTTTTCCCGGCGGATGGTAATGTTTTTAATATTTTCCATTTTTATCACCCACCCTATTATAGCATAATGTGGGGGATAAATATAATCTTTTAAAAAACATATCTTCGCATCAGATGATAAAAGAGGCCGCTTTTGCGACCTCTCAACTAACAAGTACAGCTTTGCTCACCGAGCCTTCCGCCCGATGGTAGCAAACTTGCTCTGCTTTGTCAATTGCCGGGGGCGGTGGGGAAGGGCAAGAAAAGCGAATTATCACCGGATTTTTCTGAAAAATAAGCAAAAACTTGCACTTTCTTGACTTTTCCGCTACAATAGCCCGGAAAGAAAGGAGCCTGAATGGATAATCTGTTCTCCGCTGTTGTAAATAAAGATATGACCTGGGAGATGTCCCATTTTCATTTTCATGACCCCTACGAGATCCTTTTCGTGACCCGGGGCACCTGCAGCTTTTTACTGGAATCGGAAATGGTCCGGGCGGACCGGGGCACCATTTTGCTGATCCGCAGCGGGCTGCTGCACATGTCCACCTCCCTGCCGGACGAGGAATATGTCCGCTATATTATCAATTTCAATCCCGCGGTCCTCAAGGAATTCTCCAGCCCGGAAACGGATTTGCTGGCAGCCTTTGACAGCCGCCCCCCTGCCATCTTTTTGGAGGAGGAGGAAATCGAAGGGGTGGAAATGCTTTTCAGAAGCTGTGAGAGCCGGGGCCGGGAATATGGGTCGGATCTGAGACGCAATCTGGCCTTTTTGGAGCTTTTGATTCGGTTGGGGGAAATGAGCCGCCAGCCCCTGCGCCGGCATCACGAAGGGGAGGGCACCGCAGATAAAAACTACCGCCGCGTCAAGCCCATCATCGATTATATTCTGGAAAATCCCGCCGAGGCCCTGAGCCTGGAGGAGATCTCCGATATGTTTTTTTACAATAAGCATTATCTTTGCCGGATTTTTAAATCCGCCACCGGCATCAGCGTGGGAAAATATATCACCTCCGTACGGATCCAGTATGCCGCCCGCTTTTTAAGGCAGGGCTATTCGGTGCAGGAGGCCGGGGAAATGGCCGGCTTTAAAAACAATTCCAATTTCATATCCACCTTCCGGAAGGTGATGGAGGTGAGCCCGGGCCAGTACCGCCAGCGCTTCCGCATGAATTTCGAGCAGCTTTAAAAGGGAGCACGTGCCTCCAAAAAAAAACCCGGCGCCGGGCAATTGGCCCTGAAGCACCGGGTTCTATTATTTCCTAAAAAAGGGTATTACTGCTGCGCCTTCCCCGCATATTTGTCAATCAGATTGTCAATCAGCGGCAACTTGATGGTTTTAATGCGAAGGGCTAAATAAGCCAGCAGCACTAAAACGATGGCCTTGCAGGTGGAGACAATCCAGGCAATAAAGTTGAGAATCTGGAAGATTTTTCTGAAAAATGCAAGATTGCCCAAAGAAAAATCTGCGCTGAAGATGCCGATAAATCCGTCAATGGCGTCGATTAAAATATTCGAGAAGGAACCAAGCAGCCAGCCGATAAGGCTTACAAACAGAACAAGCAGAAAGGCCTTAAGAGCAGACATTCTGAGGAAGTCATTATCCTCGCAAACCAGTACATAGCCCACAAGAAGCGTCAAAGGAACAATGCCGCCGAACTGGGCCACCAGAAAAATGATGCAAGCGAGAAAGCCAATTTGAAGACCGATTTTTGATTTCATTCTTTTACTCCTCTATATCCCTTTTTGGGGTTATTCCAGTGCAAAAATACAGTAATTAGGCTGGTTTGTCAAGAAAAAAAGTTGGCTGTGAAAAAGCCTTGCGGTTCGGCCGGAAAAGCGGTATAGTCTGAGGGAAATCAAATACCCCTTGTCCGTATAGCTCAGCAGGATAGAGCGACCGCCTCCTAAGCGGTAGGCCGGAGGTTCAAATCCTCTTACGGACGTACGGAAAAGCCCGTAATT
>CACZSB010000165.1 GCA_902783765.1 uncultured Lachnospiraceae bacterium | reverse complement strand
TCCTGAGTAAATTATTTATTTTCAAAAAGGAGAAGGCTGATGAAGAATAAAAGAAGCTTCAGCGAGAAACTCCCTCTGATTCTGGCCTTTGTGCTGCCCATACTGATTATGCTGGGGGTGTTTGCCGGAAAAGAGATTTTTCCCTTCGGAAAAAACTGCTTCCTGCGGACAGACCTGTATCACCAGTATATCGCCTTCTTTGAGGATCTGGGGGATCGGCTCCGTCAGGGCAAAAGTCTTTTATATGCCTTCGATATCGGGCTGGGCAGCAATTATACTGCCCTTTTTGCATATTACCTCAGCTCGCCCCTGCATTTCCTGGCGGTGCTGGTCCCCACGGAATATATGATTGAATTCATCACCATTCTGGTGGTGCTGAAGATCGGTCTTTGCGGCTGGACCATGGCCTGGTATCTGTCCAAGCGCTTCAACACCCGGCATATGGGGATTGCCTTCTGCGGCATCTGCTACGCCTTAAGCGGCTACCTGGCGGCTTACAACTGGAATATTATGTGGCTGGATGTTTTATGGTTGTCCATCATAGCCATTTACGGACTGGAAAAGCTGGTAAAAGAGAACCGCCCCTTCCTTTACTGTGTGGCCATGGCCCTGTCTATTTTATGCAATTATTATATTGCCATCATGCTTTGCATCTTTATGGTGCTGTATTTTATCAATCAGCTGATTGTCACGCCCCGCTTAGGCATCAAGGGCCTGTTGATCCGCAGCGGGAATTTCTTTCTCTTTTCCCTGATTGCCGGCATGATCGCCGCCATTTTGGTGATTCCCTGCGCCTATGCCCTTATGGGCACCGCCTCCGCCGATACCAGCTTCCCCAGAACAGTTTCCAATTATTTTGCCATTATCGACATGCTGGCCCGGCATCTGGTGGTGGTCAATGTGGAAATCGGGCTGGATCACTGGCCCAATATCTATTCCGGGGTGATGGTCTTCCTGCTGATTCCCCTGTATTACATGAATAAAAAGATAAACTTCCGGGAAAAGATTGCCAATACGATGCTGCTGGGCTTTATGCTCCTAAGCTTCAATACCAATATGCTGAATTACATCTGGCACGGTTTTCATTATCCCAACTCCCTGCCCTGCCGTCAGTCCTTCCTCTATACCTTTATGGTGATGGTGATGTGCTTTGAAGGCATCCGCCATCTGGAGCTGATAAGCAAACAGCTGCTAACCCGGGTACTCTGGGGGGCCGTGGCGGCTATCTTAGTGGCGGAGGTTATCACCAATTCCGACGAGATCCCTTATTATGCCTGCTATGCCAGCATCGCCTTCATCGGTCTGTACAGCCTGTTTATCTATCTGCGCAAGGCGGGCAAGATTCAGCGGGGCACCGCCGTGGCTTTGTGCCTCTGCCTTCTGATTCTGGAAATGGGCCTGAATACCGCTGTCACCAGTGTTACCATTGTGAACCGCGAAGAATTCATGCGTTATAACGACAGCATAGATGAGCTGACTGCCATTGCCCAGGAAGGCAAAATCTTTACCCGTATTGAAAGGCAAAGCCTCCGCACAAAAAATGACGGAGTCTATTTCGGCTATAACAGTGCTTCTATCTTCTCCTCCACTGCCAATGCAGCCATTACCGATTTCTACAAAAAAACCGGAATGGAGGGAAACACCAATGCCTATTCCATTACCGGGGCCACCCCCTTTATGAATGCCTTTCTGGGGATCGAATACAAGCTCAGCGATTATAGGCTTCCCATCAGTCCCCTTTACGAGTTGGTTGAAACAGCCCCGGAAAGGAGGGGCGGTGTCACCTTCCTGTATCATAATTTGTATACCCTGCCCCTGGGTTATCTGATTCCGGATGATGTCCATGAGGCATGGCGCCCCACCACCAGTTCTCCGGTTCGCTCCCAGAACAGCTATGCCAACCTGGCCGCCAATACGGACAATATATTTGAAACCGTGGCAGCCAACATCAACGGTGCAGTGATGACAGCCACTGTCCCGAAGGCCGGCCATTATTATGTTTATGTGGCCAGCAGCAGCGTCAAAAAGGTGGAGGCCTCTGTGAACGGGCAGAATACCAAGACCTGGGACAGCATTAACAGGAATTATCTGGTGGATTACGGTTATGTGGAGGAGGGGGACGAACTGAAGCTTGTTGCCCAGGATGTGACCAGCATGACCGCCAACCTGTATTATCTGAATCCCGATGTTTTCATAGAAGCGGTGACCCGGCTCTCCGAGAATCCCTTCGTAATCGATGAGTTTACGGATGAGAGCTTTAAAACCCAGATTAAGGGCCACGTGGATGCGCTGCAGGATTCCCATCTGGTCTTTTCCATTCCCTTGGAAAAGGGCTGGTCTATAAGCGTGGATGGGAAGCCGGCGGAAATCACAGCCCTGGCAGATGCCTTTGTGGGTGTGTTGGTGCCGGCGGGCCATCATGAAGTGGTGCTTCGCTATGTCCCCGAGGGGCTGGCCACCGGTATTTTAGTCTCCTTGCTGGGTCTGGGGGTTTTCCTGATTCTTCTGGCCCTTTATCTCCTGTTCTTCCGGAAAAAGCATCCGGAAAATGAATCCCGGCCGGAAGAGGATAACGCTGTAAATAAGAATGATCCGGTAGACGCTGCCCGGGCTGGCCGGGAAAGAATGGCTCTGATGCATCAATTTGATGAGGAGGAACGGCTTCGGGATCAGGGACGGCTTCCGGTAATCTCTTTTACGGAAGAGGGAAATGCGGTGGCTCGCTTTGTTTCCCCTGCGGAACGTCAGAAGGACGCCGAGCTTCTGAGCCTGGAAGACAGTCCGGAGAATACCGCAGCCGAAACGCCGGAGGCGGCGGCTGAGACCTTGGAAGCAGCTGCCAAGAAGCCGGAGACAGAGCCGGAAACAGCGGAAGCAGCGGAAGCAGCCACCGAGAAGCCGGAGGCAGATCCGGAAGTGCCGGAGGAATCTTCTGAAACGCCCCAGGCTTAAGGATCTTTCTTGCACTGGACCCCCGCTTTTGATAAAATATGGGGGAATAAATATCGTGAGGTGATTACCCATGGAAAACGTAACCATCCTGACCCACCCGCTGATTAAGCACAAGATCACCATGCTTCGGGACATCAACACCGGCACCAACGAGTTCCGGAAGCTGATCGAGGAGATCGCCACCCTGATGGGATATGAGGCCCTGCGGGATCTGCCGCTCACCGATATCCAGGTGACCACCCCCATTGAACGCTGCTACTCTCCCATTATCGCCGGCCGCAAGCTGGCCATTGTCCCGATTCTGCGGGCCGGTCTGGGCATGGTCCAGGGTATTTTAAATCTGACCCCCACGGCCAAGGTGGGCCATATCGGCATGTACCGGGATCCGGAGACCCATGATCCTCACGAATATTACTGCAAGCTGCCCAGCCCCATTGAGGAGCGCACCATTGTGGTGCTGGATCCCATGCTGGCCACCGGCGGCTCAGCGGTGGATGCCATTAGCCAAATCAAGGCCCATGGCGGAAAAACCATTAAATTCATGTGTATTATTGCGGCACCGGAGGGGTTAAACAAGTTACACGAAGCCCATCCGGATGTGCAGATCTTTGTGGGAAATCTGGACCGGGAGCTCAATGAGCACGCCTATATCTGCCCCGGTCTGGGCGATGCGGGAGACCGTATTTTCGGCACCAAATAAACAGGTTTATAAGGCTAAAAAAGCATGGAAGAAAAGGACGTTCAGGAATATCAGCTGAGCCTCAAGAAACTGGGACAGCATTTGAAAACGGTGACCCATCACCGGAATCTTGTATTCCGCTACTGCCGTCGCTGCGGCCTTTTCTGGCAGGGCCTTACCCACGACCTTTCCAAGTATTCCCCTACGGAGCTTCTGGCGGGCGCCCGCTATTATCAGGGAAGCTGTTCCCCCAACGATGCGGAGCGCCGGGACACAGGGATTTCCCGGGCCTGGCTCCACCATAAGGGCCGGAACCGTCACCATTACGAATACTGGATTGATTATAAAGTGGGGGAAAAGGAGCCCCAGTACACGCCGGTGCCCATGCCCAACCGTTATATCATCGAAATGTTCTGCGATCGGGTAGCAGCGGCCCAAGTATATCATCCCCAGGATTTCAGGAATGATATGCCGCTGGAATACTACGACCGCTGTGCCACAGACAGTCTGATGCACCCGGACACAGCCAAAAAACTCCGGGCCCTGCTGGAGCTTTATAAGGAAAAGGGAGAAGAAAGCTTCGACCTAATCCGTCAGAAAAAAAGCTGATATTGATGAAGAAAATGCCCCGGAGTCCACAAGGTTCCGGGGCATAATTCAATCTGAAGATTCCAATCTGTGATAGATTTTCATCATTTTTCGCAGGCGCCGCGCCAGCTGGGGAGAAGCTTCTTTCGGCCGGAGGCGCCATTGCCAATTGCCTCCCAGGGTCCCGGGCCGGTTCATGACAGCCTCCTCGTCCAGTTCCAGATAATCCTGCATAGGGGCCGCAAAAATCTTAGCCACACTGCGCAGCCCCGCCCGAAGAATTCCGGGAACGATGGAGCCATCGGACTCCAGGAACAGATACTCCATGATCCGCTTTTTTTCCGAGGAGGATATGTCCTTTACCCAGCCCGCCAAAGGAATATTGTCATGGGTGGTGGTGTAGCAGATACAGTTTTGATGCTGCATATGGGGCAGATGGGGATTATCCCCCTCACCTCCAAAGGCAAATGCCAACACCCGCATGCCGGGCCAGCCGGAATCCTGCAGCAGCCTTGTGACGCTTTCCGCCGGAGTGCCCAGGTCCTCCGCAATAAAATCCAGCTGGGGGAACCAATTGTTCAAAACTCCCATCAGTTCCATGCCCGGACCCTGTCGCCAACTGCCGTTCCGGGCGGTTTTGGCGGGATAGGGCACCGCCCAATAGGTATCAAAGCCCCGGAAATGATCGATGCGGATCACATCAAAGAGCCGTCCGGCTCCCTCCACCCGGCGGATCCACCAGCCGAAGCCGTCCTCTTTCATACGGTCCCAGCGGTATAGGGGATTGCCCCAAAGCTGCCCGTCCTCCGAAAAATAATCCGGGGGCACACCCGCCACCGACAGGGGCCGGGCCTCCTCATCCAATTCAAAATATTCAGGTTCCCGCCACACATCCGCACTGTCCAGGGCCACATAAATGGGCAGATCCCCGATGAAGGCCAAGCCCTTTTCGTGGGCATATTGCTTTAAGGCCTCCCACTGGTCAAAGAAAAGATATTGAAGAAACACATGGAAATCGATTTCTTCCTTTAAAAGCACCCGGTAACGGGCCAGGGCATCCCCCTCCCGAAGCCGCAGCGCCTGGGGCCACTCAGTCCAGGGCCCGCCCCCAAAATGGGTTTTCAGGGCCATGAATAAGGCATAATCCTCCAGCCATGGGGCCTGCTGCTGACGAAAAATCGCCGCCTTTTCCCGCAGGCTCTCCGGGGCCCGGTCAAAGGCTTTTTTTAAAAGGGGCAGCCGATTTTCGAAAAGCTTTCCGTAATTCACCCGCTCCGGATTATCGCCGAAATCCACCTCTTTAAGCTCCGCCTTCTTTAAAAGCCCGGCCTTTTGAAGCAGATCCAGATCGATATAGTAGGGATTTCCCGCAAAGCTGGAAAAGCTTTGATAGGGGGAGTCTCCGTAGCCCGTGGGGCCCAGGGGCAGCAGCTGCCAATAGCGGATCCCCGCCTGTTTCAGAAAATCCACAAAAGAAAAGGCAGCCTGTCCCAGGGTGCCGATCCCATAAGGGGAGGGCAGGGAACTGACTGCCAGAATGATCCCGGCGGCGCGCATCAGCGGGCCGGCTCCCCTTCGGCTTCCTGACCTTCGTCCTGAATCATAATGGCCCGGGCCGGAATGGGCGTGGAAAATACGATATGGGTTTCCGTGGAACCGTAGCGCTGGATCTTGGAAATAAAGCGGTCCATCTCCACCGTGGACTGGAAAGCGGCCTTCAGCAGCATGGTATAGCTCCCCGACACGATATTGCACTCCAGCACACTGGGCTCATCCTTCACAAACTGGATAAAGGCCGGCTTTTCCTTGGGGGACATATCCACATTGATAAAAGCCACGATATGATAATCTATTTTTTCCAGGTCGATATCCGCGTGAAAGCCGGTAATAATGCCGTCCCGCTGAAGCTTTTCAATGCGGGCAGCCACCGCCGGAGACGATAAGAAAACCTTCTCTGAAAGCTGCTTTAAAGAATATCTGGCATTCTCCTGCAAATACTTTACAAGAGCTCTGTCAATTCGATCCATGTTTTCCTCCTTAAACTTTCTAATCTTAATATAGCACGGAAGAAATAAAAGTCAAGCATGGATTGTAATTATTTTATCACAGGCATTTCCCGCTTTTCATTGGGAAGCTTCTGCTCCCGGGCTCCAAAGAGGGCCGAACCGACCCGAATCATGGTGGCCCCCTCTTCAATGGCCACCTCAAAGTCCCCGCTCATGCCCATACTGAGCTGATCAAAGGCGGGAGAATGGCTTAAAAGGGGCTTTGTCTCCTCCCATAAAATCCGCAATTGGCGGAAATAGGGGCGGCTGTCCTCGGGATTTTCCGAGAGAGGGGCCACCGCCATAAGCCCCCGAAGATTCAGCCGGGGCAGCTCGTCGCAAAGGGCGATCAGGACCCGGGCCTGGGACAGGGCCGCCCCCTGCTTGGAGGCCTCCCCGGCGATATTCACCTCCACCAGTATGTCCTGGGTCAAATCTCTTTTTTCGGCCTGTCTTTCAATTTCCAGGGCCAAATCTTCTCCGTTAACGGAATGGATCAACTCCACCTGTCCCAAAAGATATTTGATTTTATTCTTTTGAAGATTTCCGATAAAGTGCCAGCGGATATCCTCCGGCAGCAGGGGCTTTTTGGCCACGATCTCCTGGGCCCGGTTTTCCCCAAAGCAGCGCAGACCCGCAGCATAGGCTTCTTCAATCATTTCCACAGGCTTGGTTTTGCTCACGGCAATAAGTCCCACAGAGGCCCGGGGCCGTCCGCAGGCTTCACAGGCAGCCTGTATCCGCTGCTCTATGACTTTAATCCTCTCCTGCATCTCTTTCTCCGCCTTTCAGTAAATTCTCCGCCTGGATCCGGCAGCTGACAAGCCGGCCCGGGGCCGGGTCTGCCACCCGGATTTTCAGCTTTACATATTCCGGACTGCGGCCCAGCCACCAGTCTCCCTCCAGGGGCTCCTCCAATAAAATACTCCGCTCCGAACCTATAAGCCCCGCCTCGAAGGCCTGCTGCCGCTGCCGGCTTAGGGAAAGAAGCCGGGCGCTGCGGGCGGCTTTTACCCCCTCCGGAACCTGGTCCGGCATTTTGTCCGCCGCGGTACCGCTGCGGCGGGAATAACGGAAGACATGGGTTTGATAAAAATCCGCCTCCTCCAAAAAACGGAGGGTCTCCTCAAATTCCTCTTCCGTTTCCCCGGGAAAGCCCACAATCACATCCGTAGTCAGAGCCGGCCTCTCAAAGGCCTCCCGAAGGGCCTCCATTTCCTCCAGAAAGGCCTGGGCGGTATACTTTCGGTTCATACGTTTTAAAACCCCGTCTGAGCCGCTCTGGAGGGATAAATGGAAGTGGGGGCAGAGCTTTTCGATTCGGCTCAGCGCCTGCGCATAATCCCGGGTAATCAGCCGGGGCTCCAGGGATCCCAAACGGATCCGGCGAATGCCTTCTATCTCATTTAATCTGCTAAGCAGGGACAGGAGGGGCCCTCCGTAGCCAGCTTCCTCCCCTGCATCGCCTTCAAAGTCCAGCCCGTAGGAAGCCAGATGGATGCCGGTCAGCACAATTTCCCTATAGCCCTCTAAAGCCATCCGCCGGGCTTCCTCCAGGGTTTTCTCCGGATCCCGGCTTCGGACCCGGCCCCGGGCATAGGGGATTAGACAATAGCTGCAAAATTGATTGCAGCCGTCCTCTATTTTCAGAAAAGCCCTGCTTTTAGCCCCGCCCCCGCCCAGGGGCAGTTCCTCAAAACGGCGGCTTTCCTTGATATTTTCCACAAAAAAACGGCCGCCGCAGCCCTTGAAATAATCCCGGATCCGCTCCGGCAGGCGGCTTTTTTCATCATTGCCAATAATCAAATCCACCGCGTCGTCTTCCTGCAGCTTGGCCCCGGCCACCTGGGCATAACAGCCCACCGCCACCACCAGGGCCTGGGGATTCATGGCCTTGGCCCGATGGAGCATCTGCCGGGATTTCCGGTCCGCCAGATTGGTCACGGTGCAGGTATTGATCACATAAATATCCGCCCCGGGTTCAAAGGCTACGATTTGATACCCCTCTGCCTCCATTTGCCGGAGCATGGATTCTGTCTCGTAGCCGTTGACCTTGCAGCCTAAATTATGAAAAGCAATTCGTTTATTCTCCATCGCCAATGCTTGCATTCAAAGGAATTTGACTCTATAATAACAGATAAGGATACAGTCTTCAATTGATTCGATAAGATTATACAGGAGGCCGCTTTATGAAAACCGTCCAGATCAAGCTGGACTCCATTGACAAGGTCAAGGAGTTCGTGCAGACCATTACCCTTTTCAATAATGATTTCGATATGCGTTCCGGTCGTTATACCATCGACGCCAAATCCATCTTAGGCATCTTCAGCTTGGATCTGTCCAAACCCATTGATTTGGATATTTATGATGGAGATGACAAGGAGGAAGTCCTGAAGGCCATTGAACCCTTCCTGATCAAATAACAGCTAAAAATAAAATAATTCCTCAAATTGTTTATCCAGGGCAATACACAAAATCAGGGCCAATTTGGCTGTGGGATTGAATTGCCCTGTTTCTATGGAGCTGATGGTATTCCGGGACACCCCCACCAGATTCGCCAGCTGCTGCTGGGATAATCCTCTCTCCCCCCGCGCCTCTTTTATATTATTTTTTAGAATCAATCCATTATCCATATGCGAACTATCCCCTAGATAACAGATACAATAAACAGAAACAGCATGATAACGGCAGTGGCCAAATATAGAATACCGGTCACAAGGTGCTGGGCATCCTTCAAATGCTTATACAAGGCAAAATCATTGGAGCCCAGCATTGCCGAGTATATCATCCAGGCTGCATAAGAAACATCTTTTCGATTCAGTACTTTACCGCACACAATATAGAGTACGAAACATATTACTGCGCCCACCAGCATGGATACACGGGCCGCCTTTCCCTTGGCCACAAGCTCCCGCTCATCCGGCCTGCCCTGATTTTCCTGTCTGCTCTTTGCTAAAATATCCTCTTTTTTCATCTTAACCATCCTCCATGAGTATGCCAAGTTTTATTGGCATCATTATAGCTTTGCCAAGTTTTATTGTCAAGCCTATGGAGGATATTTTTCAAAATAAAAAACGGATAGCCCTCCGATGATGGCTATCCGCTGTATTTTCCCGGCTTACTCGCAAAGGATGATCTCCTCCTCCGCCAGGGCCTTGTCCACCAGCTCCTTGATGCCCGGCAGAAGCTTTTCCTCCGAGCGCCGGATGATCCCGGGATTGGGTTTGGTCACCGGGTGCTTGGCCACAAAAATGGTGCAGCAGTCCTCATATGGCAAAATGGAGGTCTCATAGGTTCCGATCCTTTTTGACAGATCAATGATTTCCTGTTTGTCAAAGGCAATCAGGGGCCGGAAAACCGGCAGATGGCAGACCTCGTTGGTGCTCACCAGACTTTGCACCGTTTGGGAGGCCACCTGGCCGATGGATTCTCCGGTAATCAGGGCCTGGGCGCCGCTCTGTCCCGCCAGGGTCTCGGCTATACGCATCATATACCGACGCATGATAATGGTGAGTTCATCATGGGGACAGGTCTCGTAAATGGCCAGCTGGATATCCGTAAAATTGATCACATGGAGCCGGACAGGGCCGGCATAGGCCGCCACCTGCCGGGCCAGATCCACCACCTTGTTTTTAGCCCGCTCGCTGGTATAGGGCGGGGCATGGAAGTAAACCGCTTCCAGACTCACCCCCCGTTTGGCCACCATATAGCCCGCCACGGGAGAATCAATACCCCCAGATAAAAGCAGCATGGCCTTGCCGTTGGAGCCCACGGGCATGCCCCCGGGGCCGGGAATGGTTTCCGAATAAAAATTGATCTGCTCCCGTACCTCAATGCGGAACAAAATCTCCGGATGGTGCACATCCACCCGGCTTTTGGGCAGGGCCCCCAATAGGGCCTCCCCCACCGCCCGGTTAATATCGTTGGATTCCAGGGGATAGGCTTTATTGGCCCGGGTGGCCATAACCTTAAAGCTGCCGGCATAATCCGGATGGGCCTGGGTAAAGTATTCCACCGCCGCCTGAATCAAAGCCTCCGGCCCCATTAATTCCTTATGCACCAGGGGAGAAATGCCGGAGATACCGAAAACATGCTGCAAAGCCTCCACCGCCTGGGGCAGATCAAAGGGCCTCTCCGCCTCCGCATAAATGCGGCCGTTATATTTATACACATGAAAGGATAAAGGCAGCTTTTTTAAGGCCCCCTTCACCCGGCTCACCAGCTTATCTTCAAACAGATAGCGGTTCTTGCCCTTAATGCCGATCTCCGCATATTTAATCAACAGGGATTGATATTCCATACTTCTCTACCTTCTTACAAAACGTCTCAAGGCCGGCAGCAATTCCCGCAGCACGGTCAGGGTTTTTTCGATTTCCTCTTCCCGGTTATAGCGGCATAGGGAAAAGCGCAGGGTGGATTCCGCCTGGCCCTTATCCAATCCGATGGCCTTTAACACAGGGCTGATTTCTCGCTTATGGGAGGAGCATGCAGAGCCTGCGGAAACATAAATGCCCTGCTCCTCCAGGGCGTGAAGCAGCACCTCGCTGCGGATGCCCAGAAAGCTGGCACTGATAATATGGGGCGCCCCAAGGCGGGGGGCCTCCGGTCCGTTGATACGGACCCCTTCCAGGGCGCTGAGCCCTGTCCAAAGCTTTTCCTTTAGTTGATACAGATGCTCTTTTTCCGGCTCCAGGGCTTCCCGGGCCTCCCGGGCGGCGGTCCCCAGACCACCATGGCCCGGCACATTTTCCGTCCCGGAGCGCAGGCCCTTTTCCTGGCCCCCTCCGTAAAGCAGGGGAAGGATGCGGACTTTATCGGAAATATACAAAAAGCCGCTGCCTTTCGGGCCGTGGATCTTATGGCCGCTGCCGCTGAAAAGGTCCACCCCCAGCCGGGTGGGATAAAAAGGCAGCTTACCCAGCACTTGAATCCCATCCACATGGAAAAGGGTTTCCGGATTGTTTTCCTTTATGATTTTCCCCAGATCCTCCAGGGGCTGTATGCTGCCGATTTCGTTATTCACCGCCATGATGCTGACCAGAATCGTATCCGGCCGCAGAGCTTCCTGCAGGGCTTTAGGCTGTATGATACCCTGGGCATCCGCAGGCAGTACGGTCAGAGAAAAGCCTTCCCTTTCCAGCTGACGGAAGGCCTCCAGCACCGAGGGATGCTCCAGAGATGAGGTAATCAGATGCTGACCCCGGCGAGCCCGGGCCCGGGCGCCGCCAAAAATAGCCCAGTTATTGCTTTCCGTGCCCCCGGAAGTAAAAAAGATTTCCCGCTCGTTCACATGTAAGAGGGCGGCAATCTGCCGTCTTGCCTCTCCCAACATCCCTTCGGCATCCGCTCCCATTTTGTGCAGGGAGGAAGGGTTGCCGTACAGGATCTGAATACAGGAAAGAACCGTTTCCGAAACGGCAGGGCTGACTTGGGTGGTGGCTGCGTTGTCTAAATAAATATCCGGCATATTTCTGTTCTGCAAATTTATACTTCCCACAGGAGGGTGGCCATGGCCAGCACCGCAGGACCGGCGGTTTCCGTCCGAAGAATCCGGGGACCCAGGGTAATAATATGGGCGCCGCAGGCTTGTAATGCTTCAATTTCCCGGGGATCAAAGCCCCCTTCCGGGCCAATGAAAAAGCCCACTGAGGCCCCCTCCGGCACCGCCTCCAGTACCCGGCGAGTGTGGGTCATATCCTCCGCTGATTCATAGGGCACAATGCCCCGATCCAGGTCTTTCCAAAGCTTCAGGGCTTCCGGAAAATCCATGGGTGCGGATACCTCCGGCACCCGGCTCCGACCGCACTGTTTGGCGGCGCTTTCCGCCTTTAACTGCCAACGTTCCCGTTTCTTTTCGCCTCTGGCCGGATCCAGCTTTACCACACTGCGTTCCATGGCCACGGGAACCAGGCGGCAAACCCCCAGTTCCACAGCCTTTTCGATGATAAAATCCATTTTGTCCCCCTTGGGAAGACCCTGAAAAAGCAGGATCTCCCGCCGGGGCTCCGCCGAGGCTCCACAGGCCTCAAGCACATCCACCAGCACAAAATCAGGGCCGGTTTCCCTGATCTCGCAAAGGTAATCCCGGTCCTGACCGTCGCTGACAATCAGCTGATCCTTTTCCTTAAGCCGCAGCACCCGGGTAATATGCTTCACGTCCCGCCCCGTCAAGCGGATCCGGCCCGTTTCCCCATTTTCCCCGGGGGCGAAAAAATGATGCATGAAATCTCCTGCCTAAG
>CACZSB010000164.1 GCA_902783765.1 uncultured Lachnospiraceae bacterium | reverse complement strand
TTTCGGTCACGAAATCATGAAGGGCAAGCAGGTGGACTGGAATGAGACCATCATCCGGGCCTACGAAATGCTGAAAAAGGTCCGGCTGGATATCGACCCTTCCATGAAGGTCAAACATTTAAATACGGGGCGCCAGCAGCTTCTGGAAATCGCCAAGGCCCTTTCCAAGAACTGCAAGCTGATCATCTTCGACGAGCCCACATCCTCTTTAAATGAGGACGACTCCGAAAACCTTCTTAAGCTGATTCAGGAACTGAAGGCATCCGGCGTTACCTGTATCATGATTTCCCATAAATTACGGGAAGTGGTGGCCATTGCGGATACCATTACGGTATTGCGGGATGGGTCAACCATTTGCTCTCTGGACGCCAAAACCGACGATATTTCCGAGGCCAACATCATTAAAAACATGGTGGGCCGCAGCATGGATGTGATTTATCCCAAGCGGGAGGATCAGCCCCGGGGCGATGTGGTGCTGGAGGTAAAGAATCTGACGGCCCAGGATCCCAATACCGGAAGGACTATCCTGCAAAATGTGAACTTTAAGGTCCACAGCGGGGAGATCGTGGGGCTCCAGGGTCTGATGGGGGCCGGCCGGACGGAAAGCGCCCTGGCCATTTTCGGCAATCCCAAAAAATATAAAATCATCTCCGGCGAGGTGATCATCAACGGTCAGTCCCGCTGGTTCAAGCATCCCAAGCAGGCCATTGATGCGGGCATTGCCTATGTATCCGAAGACCGGAAGGGCAATGGTCTGGTGCTGATGCAGGATATCAAATATAATATTTCCCTGGCCAACTTAAACGAGCTTATCGAAGGCATAGCCATCAACGAACAGAAGGAAGTGCTGGTAGCCAAGGATTTCGCTTCCAGCATCAATATCAAGACCCCCTCTGTGGCCCAGAAGGTGGGGAATCTCTCCGGGGGCAACCAGCAAAAGGTGCAGATCGCCAAATGGCTCTATGCCAAGCCCAAGGTGCTGATTTTGGACGAGCCCACCCGGGGCATCGATGTGGGGGCCAAGTACGAGATCTACTCCCTGATGAATAAAATGGTCAAGGACGGCATGGCCATCATTATGATCTCCTCCGAGCTGCCGGAGGCCCTGGGCATGTCGGACCGCCTCTATGTTATGAGTGACGGGCAGATCATGGGCGAGCTTTCCGCCGAAGAGGCTACGGAAGAAAAGGTAATGAAGATGGCCATCAACAGTGAAGTGAGGACGAAATAATGGAACAGAACAAGAAATCCAACGAGCTGGTGTCTTTCCTGAAAAACAACATGCGGGATTACATGATGTATATCGCCCTGGTGGTGATCATGCTCTTTTTCCAGATATGGTCCGGCGGAAAGTTTTTCAAGGCCTCCAACATCTCCAACCTGTTTAACCAGGCCGCCTATGTGGCCGTGCTGGCCATCGGTATGACCTTGATTTTGATCATTAAGCATATCGACCTGTCCGTGGGCTTTATGGCGGGCCTTTGCGGTGCCGTGGCGGCCCTTTTGATGGAGAAGGTGGGGATCAACGAATGGATTGCCATTTTGATGGTGCTGGTGGTGGGGCTCTTAATCGGCTTTTATCAAGGCACGGTCATTACCCGGATCGGGGTGCCGGCCTTTGTGGTAACCCTGGCCGGCCAGTTCATCTACCGGGGCATGCTTTCCCTTTCCCTGGCCAAATCCGGCACCATCGTCATCCGGCAGAAGGGCTTTTTGGCTCTTTGCAATTCCTTTATTCCGGATATTCCCCATGAAGGAAACTTCCATATCGTGACCATGGTGATCGGGGTGATCGCCATTGTGCTGATCGCCTTCAGCCTGCTGAGGTCCAGAAAGAAGCGGATCCAGTACGGCTTTAAGGTGATCTCCCAGCCCATGTTTATTACGGAGCTGGTTTTGATCTCCGGGGTGATTCTGCTGGTGGCCTATGTGCTGGCCAGCTATAAGGGCCTTCCCTGGTCCTCCGTCATTGTGGGAGTGATCCTCTTCGGCTATAATTATATGCTGAATAAAACCAAGCTGGGCCGGTATATTTACGGTATCGGGGGCAATGCGGATGCGGCGGAGCTTTCCGGTGTGAATGTGAACAATGTGACCCTTTTCGTTTTCTGCTCCATGGGCGTTCTGGCGGCCCTGTCAGGTATGCTTTATGCCTCCCGGCTTTCTTCTGCCACCCCCCAGGCGGGTCTGGGCTTTGAGACGGATGCCATCGCCTCCTCCTACATCGGCGGTACGGCGGTATCCGGCGGCGTGGGCAAGGTGACCAATGCCATCATCGGCACCTTTGTTATCATGTCCCTTACCAACGGTATGAATCTGATGTCCGTAGATATTTCCTATCAGTATATCGTGAAGGGCATTATCTTCATCATCGCCGTGGCCTTCGATATCGCTTCCAAGAAGAAATAAAAAAGAAGCCCCTTGCCCTCTCCCGGACGCGGGAGAGGGTTTTTTTATTTTTTACTATCCAAATATTCCTTCCAGTACTTATCCCCCTGGTCCACCATTTCCCGGTAGCTTTCCAGGAATATCTCCCGCAGGGGCCCAAAAGCCTCCTCCAGCTTTGCGATCCGGGGCACCACGCAGGTACCCAAATCAATATCCTCGGCGATTTTCAGAGCCAGTTTCTCCGGGCTTAAGGGGAAGAAAACCAGTATTTTGGATTTATAAGTGGAGCCGGTCAGGCAGGTCTTGATATACAGCCTGGTAAAATGCTTCCATTCGGCGCGCAGGTATTCATCCTGGGGATAATGGATCAGCCCCAGCTTTTCCGCCTGCTCCTGCATTTCCTTAGGGAATTTCTTCTCGTTTCGGAATAAAAAGTTGGGGTTTTGATACAGGCGGATGGTCATCCAGGCGTCCATGAAGGTATCGATGCTGCGGCCCTCCCAGCTTTTATAGCGCATCTGAAACAGGCGGCGCCGTTCCAGATCCTCCTTTTGATAGGGGGGCTCTGCCAGCCGCCGGTCCAGCAGCTGGCGTCTGTCTTCAATGGACTGCAGCTCGTAATAAGCGGCGGGCCAGTTGTCTTTATTATTATCCGAATTGTCCATTTTCTCTTCCTGTCTGGGCGTGGATTTACTGTCCCTTTCTTATCACAAGTTTTTGTTTTTTTCAATAGCTCCTGACCCTTGCCAAGGGCCCAGGAGGCGAGTATAATACAAGCATGAATTATCTTGGCATCGATATTGGCGGAACCAGTGTAAAATGCGGCCTGATCTCTCCGGAGGGACAGGTCCTTTCCAGCCGGACCTATCCGGCGGATGTGCCGCATTATAACACCAATTTAATGGAAACGGCCCTGGAAGGGGCCAAAAGCTTTGTGGCCGAGCTGGCCGGCGGCGAAACGGATCCCCTTTTGGGGGTGCAAAAGCTGGAAATTCAGGGCATCGGCATCGACACCACGGGCCTGCCGGATGAGGAGGGCACGGTCAGGGGCGCGGTGGAGCACATCCCCCATTATATGAATGCCCCTTTGGGACGGGTCTTTCGGGAATGCTTCGGCCTGCCGGTGCGGGTCATTAACGACGCCAATGCGGCGGCTTTGGCGGAGCTTTGGTCCGGCAGCGCCAAGGGCTGCAAACAGGCGGTGGTGCTTACCATCGGCACCGGCATCGGGGCCGGTATTATTGTGAACGGCCGTCTTCTCAGCGGAGCCCATGGCTTTGCCGGGGAGGTGGGGCACAGCGTCATTAAAAAGGACGGCCCCATGACCCCCTGCGGCAATCCGGGCACCTTCGAAGAATACGGCGCGGTGACGGGCTTGCTGAAGCTGACAAAATCCAGACTGGAGGAGGCGGGGCGTCCCCTGCCGGAAGAGGGCCTGAACGGCCGGGTGATATTTGATCTGGCTGAAAAGGGAGATACACTCTATTCCGAGATTCTTAAGACCTGGATCCGGGATATGGCCGTGGGTATTGTAAATCTGGTTTATACCTTTGACCCGGAGATCGTGGTGATCGGCGGCGCCGTCAGTGCCCAGGATGCCCTGCTGATCCGCCCCCTGCGGGAGGAAGTAAGGGCCCAGCTGATGCCCCTCTACGCCCGAGTTTTCCGGCTGGAACCCGCCACCCACGGCAACGAAGCCGGCATGATGGGGGCGGTGTATCACTTACTGAACAGCTAAATCATTCCAGAACATAATTTGCGAATTGTTTGCAAATCCTATTGACTTTTCCCGGGAAAAGCGCTATGATTTGCGAGCGGTTCGCATTTTTGTGTGTAAAGGGGGGATCTCATGGCAGCTTATATTACCAAACAGCGCCGGGCTTTGCTGGATTATCTGGCCATGCATCCCGACGAGAGCCTTTCCGCAGGGGATATTGCCGGAGCCCTGGCCGGGGCCGGTATCAGCGTCAGTGCCGTTTATCGGAACCTGGCGGCTCTGGAAGAGGAAGGCCGCATCCGGCGGGTGAGCCGGGGAGGCCGGGAGGCTTACTACCAATTCAGCGACAGTCAGGATTGCCGGGATCATCTGCATCTTTTATGCAAAAGCTGCGGCACCACCTATCATATGGACGAGGAGGATGCGGAGACCCTGATCCGCAATCTGATCCGCCACGAGCAATTTTTGGTGGACAGGGTGGATACGGTGCTGTACGGCACCTGCGAGGCCTGTCAAATTCGAAAAAGGATGGAAAAGAATCATGGTTAAAGCCATGGGTGTAAAAGCATTGGCCCTGCTGCTGGTGCTGGCCCTGTTATTGGGAGGCTGCCAGGCCGAAAGCAGGCAAACGGAAGATAAGACCCTTCGTATCGTTACCACCATTTTTCCCATATATGACTGGGTTCGGGAGCTGACCCGGGACCGGGACAATGTGGAATTGACCCTGCTTCAGGATGCGGGGGTGGATCTGCACAGTTATCAGCCCTCCACAGAGGACATGGTCAAGATCGCCGCCTGCGATTTGTTTATTTTCGTGGGGGGTGAATCCGATGAGTGGGCGGAGAAGGCCCTAGGCAGCGGAGAAAACAAAAAGCGCCGGGTCCTGAACCTGTTGGAGATATTGGGAGATGCCGCCTTGGCTGAGGAGGAGAAGGAGGGCATGCAGGAGGAAGAAGGCCACGACCACGACCACGAGCACGAGGCGGAGGAGGAGGCGGCGGACGAGCATGTGTGGCTCTCCTTAAAAAACGCAGATCTTTTTGTGGAACAGATCAGCCTTACCCTTAAGGAAATGGACAGCGAGCATAAAAGCCTTTATGAGAAAAATGAAAGCAGCTACCGCCAAAGTCTGAAGGCCCTGGCAGAGGAATATGCCGCTGCGGCCCGGGAGGCTTCCACCCACACACTGATTTTTGCAGATCGTTTCCCTTTTCGCTACTTAACGGAGGAATTGGGCCAGGATTATTTTGCGGCCTTCCCCGGCTGCTCTGCGGAAACCGAAGCCAGCTTTGAAACCGTCATTTTTCTTGTAAAGAAATTGGACGAGCTGAATCTGGGATATATTCTGAGCACGGAAAGCAGCGACGGCCGCATGGCGGAAACCATTAAAAACAGCAGTGCCGCCGGCAATCAAACACTGCTTGTATTGGATTCCCTGCAATCCGTCACCCGGGAACGGATCGATCAGGGAGCCAGCTATTTAGGCATCATGCGGGAAAATCTTGCGGTGCTGCGGGAGGCCATGGGCTGCGGGCAATAAGTCCCGGCCGGAGAGGGAAAATGTCTTTAATCAGCTGCGAAAACCTGTCCCTGGGCTACGAGGGTCACGCCATTGTAAAGGATTTGAGCTTCCATGTGGACATGGGAGATTATCTTTATATCCTGGGAGAAAACGGATCCGGCAAAAGCACCCTGATCAAAACGCTGCTGGGCCTCACGCCGCCCTTAAAGGGGAGCATCCGCTATGGGGACGGTTTGAAAAAAAACGAAATCGGATATCTGCCCCAGCAGACCCTGATCCAGCGGGATTTTCCGGCTTCCGTGGAGGAAATCGTCCGCTCCGGCTGTCTGGGGCGTATGGGGTTCAAGCCCTTTTACGGGGCGGCCCAAAAGGAACTGGCAGCTCGAAATATTGAACGGATGGGCCTGACCTCCTTAAAAAAACGCTGCTACCGGGAGCTTTCCGGAGGGCAGCAGCAGCGGGTGCTTTTAGCCCGTGCCCTTTGCGCCACGGGAAAGCTTTTGCTGCTGGATGAGCCCGCCGCCGGCCTGGATCCCAAGGTGACGGCGGAATTATACGGTCTAATCCGGAGTCTTAATGAAAAGGACGGGGTCACGGTGATTATGGTGTCCCACGATTTGAATGCGGCCCTGGAATACGCGGGCCGGGTGCTGCATATCGGCAGCCGGATCTTTTTCGGCAGCCGGGAGGCATATCGAAGCAGCGGCGCCCTGGGGAGTTTTGAGGGGGATGTGAAAAATGGCTGAAATACTGGATAATCTGAGACAATATCTGGCCTTTCCCTTCGTGCGCTATGCCATCATTGTGGGAGTGCTGGTTGCCCTGTGCTCCTCCCTTTTTGGGGTGACCCTGGTCTTAAAGCGCTTTTCCTTTATCGGGGATGGTCTTTCCCATGTGGCCTTTGGAGCCATGACCATCGCCACCATTTTAAAGATCAAAAACGAGATGCCCCTGACCCTGCTCCTGACCATCATTTGCGCCATATTTCTGCTCCGCGCGGGACAAAGCACCAAAATAAAGGGAGATGCGGCGGTGGCCATGCTTTCTGTGGGCGCCCTGGCCCTGGGTTATCTGCTGCTGAATATTTTCCCCTCCAATTCCGGGAATCTATCCGGGGATGTCTGTGCAGCTCTTTTCGGCTCCGCCTCCATTTTGACCCTTACCGCCACGGAGGTCTGGCTCAGCATCGTTTTATCCCTGGTGGTGGTGGGTTTATTTGTTTTCTTTTATCACAAAATCTTTGCTGTGACCTTTGATGAGAGCTTTGCCTCCGCCACCGGCGTCAGCGCCAAAAGCTACAATCTGCTGATTGCGGTGGTGGTGGCGGTGATTATTGTTCTGGCCATGAACCTGGTGGGTTCCCTGCTGATTTCGGCCCTGGTGATTTTCCCCGCCCTCTCCGCCATGCGCTTATACAAAAGCTTTTTATCCGTCACCATTTGCGCCGCTGTGCTTTCTGTGGTCTGTGCCTTGCTGGGTCTGCTGATTGCCATACTGGCCCCCCGGGCTCCCGTGGGTCCTACGATTGTGGCAGTGAATATTGGGGCTTTTCTGCTTTGTTCATTGATAGGAAAGATATCCGGGCGGTAAGGTTATATGTCAGAGCAGATCCAGTGAAGGATCCCCTCTTCCATATCATAAATCAGCAAGCTTCCATCGCTTATCATGGATGAATTAGCCGGTGTTCGATTAATGAATTTCCAGCAATAATGCGGGATGTTTGAGATATTTATCTCGGAATCCGATAATTCGAGAAAGGAAGCCGCCTCTTCAGAAAGGGGCTGTTCATTCCATGCTTTATCCGATAAATCCAAAACGATTTTGATGATTTGATATAGTTCTCCGTCGTTCTGAAGACCGCCATAAAAGTTATACACTTCGGTTCTTTCAATGATATCTTTTTCATTTATTTCGAATCCGATATCGTTTTGGAGATGTTTGAGGCTTCCGGCTTTCGGATGGAAGGAGGCGCAGCCCCCCAGTATAAGCATTACGGCAGTAAGAATAATGAAAAATCTCTTATAGTTCATGGCGTTTTTGTTATATCTGTGGATTTCATTTATAAAATGCAATATATACATCAATTTCGTTTAATACACCGCGCATTTGGAAGTGTAACCCTGTATTATTGATAAATGTTATATTCTTCTGCTTCCCCTAATTCCTCTAAGTCTTCTTCCAGTGGATTATTATCCCATGTCCTAAGGTTCTCTGTTTGGGCGTTAACTGAAAGTGGCGTGGAACAGGTCACTAATACAAGGATGGATAGAAGAACAGGAATAACCCTTTTAATAATGATTAGAACCTCGCAAAAATATCTTTAATGGTATAATAACTGGAAATTGAAAGCTGTCAATAAAAAGCTAACATAATTTAGTCAAGTATGATTTGCCAAATCGTACTTGACTAAATTGCATTCGGCAGTGCTAAGAAAGAAGTGCTCAATCAGATTCGCCGCCAAATGACTCATCTCATTCATTCCCTCACCCACTCCGTAAAGCGGTAGCGCAGGCCATTTTCCTCCAGGGGAGGGGTCTGGCTCTTTTCTGTCCAGCCCTCTTTTTCCAGATTGGGAAAGAAGACGCTGGGCCGAATCTCCGGGGGCTGCTCCACCCGGGTCACCAGGCAGCTGTCACACCAGGGCAGGAGCATTTTGTAAATCTCGCCTCCCCCGATCACAAAGGGGTCCTTTTCTCCCAAAGAAGCCAAAAGCTCCTGCAATTCCATCAAATCGTGGCACAGATAAACGCCGGGCCGGGCAAAGCCCCGGTCCCGGGTGAGAACGATATTCCGTCTCTTGGGCAAGGGCTTTCCTCCGGGCAGGGAATCTAAGGTCTTCCGGCCCATGATCACCGTATGGCCGGCGGTTTGCTCCCTGAAATATTTTAAGTCGCCGGGGATGTGGTAGAGCATCCCGGCGCCGTCACCGATGCCCCAGTCGGGGGAAACACAGACGATGGATTTCATGTAAAACCTCATTATTGGATGGGATCCTTCGACTTCGCTCGGCACCCTCACCCGCGTCCGGGAGAGGGCAGTGCGGTTTACACCGCCACGGGGATGGGATAGGGGAACTTGTGGAATTGATAATCCTCCACATGGAGGCTGTCCACGGAGAAATCGTAGAAATCCTTCACCTCCGGATCTAGCCACACCTTGGGGGCGGGCAGGGGTTCCTGCTTTAAAAGATACTCCACGGCCTCCACATGCCGGTCATAAATATGGGCATCGGCAATCACATGCATCAGGGTGCCGGCCTTCAAGCCCGACACCTGGGCCATCATCATGAGCAGCAGGCTGTATTGGCATACATTCCAGCTGTTGGCCGCCAGGAAATCATTGGAGCGCTGATTTAAAATCCCGTTCAGGGTATCCCCGGACACATTAAAGGTCATGGAATAGGCACAAGGATATAAAGCCATTTCCGACAGATCCTGATGATTATACAGATTGGTGATGATCCGGCGGCTGCCGGGATTGTTTTTCAAATCGTACAGCACCCGGTCCACCTGGTCGAACATCCCCTCTTTATAGCGATGCTTTACCCCCAGCTGGTAGCCATAGGCCTTGCCGATGGTGCCCGCCTCGTCCGCCCAGGCGTCCCACACGTGGGAGTTCAGCTCGCTGACCTTATTGGACTTTTTCTGCCAGATCCAGAGAAGCTCGTCAAAGGCGCTTTTGATGGCGGTGCGGCGAATGGTGAGCATGGGAAATTCCTTTTGCAGATCGTAACGGTTCACGATGCCAAAGCATTTTACCGTATGGGCAGGGCTGCCGTCCTCCCAGCGGGGGCGCACCTCCCGGTCCGTATCCCAGACGCCCTCCGTAAGAATCTGGCGGCAATTGTCTATAAATACCTGATCCGCGTAGCTCATGATAGGTCCTCCCGAAAGCAATCTGCCTATACTATAGCAGAGAAACGATAAGAATGATAGAAAAAGATGCGTCCCCCACCCTTGCGCCGAAAAGCCCCCGGCCCTATAATACAAACAGCGGGGGAAATCCCTTATGAACGGAGGTATTCTATGTCTATTCCCAAACGATCCGAGATCCCGGTGGAGCATACCTGGGATGTGAGTGCCATTTTCGAATCCGAGGCTGCCTGGGAGGAAGCCTTAAACAGCTTGAAAGCCTACCAGGAAAAGATTTCCGCCTTTCAGGGCCGTCTGGGGGAAAGCGCCGAAACCCTGCTGGGCTTTTTGAAGCTGCAGGATGAGGTGGAGGTACTGGCAGGCAAGGTCTCCGGCTATGCCTCTCTATCCAGCGATGTGGATCTGAACGACAGCCATTTCCAGTCCATGCTGGGCCGGGCCCGGGACGTGATGGTGGCCCTTTCCCGGGCGGGGGCCTTCCAGTCCCCGGAAATCATGGCCCTGCCGGAGGAAAGCCTGAACCGCTTTTATCAAAGCCTGCCTGCCCTGGAGGCATACCGCCGGAGCATTTATCAAATCCGCCGGAAGGCCGCCCATATTTTAAGTCCCGCCGAGGAAACCCTGCTGGCTGCCACCCGGGAGATTACCACCGCCCCGGACCGCATCGGCTCCACATTGCGGAATACGGAATTAAAATACCCGGACGCCCTGGACAGCCAGGGGCAGCCCCATACCCTCACCGGCGGCACCTTAGTGCCTCTTTTGGAAAGCGAGGATCGGGTCCTGCGCAAAGACGCCTTCGAGAAGTTCTTTACCCGTCTGGGGGAATTTAAAAATACCATTGCCGCCCCCCTGGAGGGGCAGTTTAAGACCCTGCGCTTTAATGCCAATGCCCGGCATTACGGCAGCACCCTGGAGGCCTCTTTGGACCGGACGGAGGTGCCGGTGCCGGTTTATCACAATCTTATTGAGGCAGTGCATAGCAATTTGGATAAAATGTATCGCTATGTGGCCCTGCGCAAGCGCCTTTTAGGGGTGGATGAGCTGCATATGTATGATGTGTACCGGCCCATAATTGCGGGCAGCGACCGGAAGATCCCCTTTGCCGAGGCTCGGGACACGGTGCTGAAGGCCCTGGCGGTGCTGGGAGATGATTATGTGGCCCTGCTGAACCGGGCCTTTAACGAGCGCTGGATCGATATTTACGAAAACGAGGGCAAGCGGGGCGGGGCCTACTCCTCCGGCGGCGCCCGGCCCCATCCCTTTATCTTGCTGAATCATCACGACAATCTGAATGCCCAGTTTACCCTGGCCCACGAGCTGGGCCATGCCATGCACAGCTGGTACAGCAAGGAGACCCAGCCCGTTTCCACCTCCAATTATGTGATTTTCGTGGCGGAGGTGGCCTCCACCTGCAATGAGGTGCTGCTGATGCACTATCTGCTGGAGCATACCACGGACAAGAAGGAGCGGGCAGCCCTGATCAACCATTTCCTGGACAGCTTCAAGGGCAGCGTGTACCGCCAGACCATGTTTGCGGAGTTCGAGCTGATGATGGGCCGGATGACGGAGCAGGGCGAAACCCTGACGGCGGACGCCCTTTGCCAGAAGTATAAGGCCTTAAATGAGCTGTATTTCGGGCCGGATATGATCTCCGACGAGGGGATCGCCCTGGAATGGGCCCGGATCCCCCACTTCTTCTATAACTACTATGTGTTCCAGTATTCCACGGGCTTTTCCGCTGCGGTGGCCATTGCCAAGCGGATCATTAAGGAAGGAGCCCCGGCGGTGGCGGATTACAAAAAATTCCTTTCCGGCGGCTCCAGCGCCGACCCGGTGAGTCTCCTGAAGATTGCCGGGGTGGATATGAGCACCCCTCAGCCGGTAAACGACGCCCTGGCTTATTTCGGAGAATTATTGGACGAGATAGAGACCCTGGTGTAACAAAGCGGAAAGACATCTAAGGCGGGCCCAGCCCGCCTTTTTGAGTGGGAGGATTGCTGAAATGACCTATACTGATTTCTTTTGTTTCCGGAGAGGCCATTTCAGGGAATCGGCGCAGGTATATAAGGGATAGGTAAATGCCTTCGTAAAGAGGACGAAGACTGTTGTTTGAAAAACATTGTAAAATATAGACAATTGCAAATTACAAAATTGAATTGAAAATCATAATTTTGCATGATACCATGTAAGATAGAGTTGTACAAGCATCGCAGATGTAAGTTAAATGCAAGGTGACGCACCATGGCAGTCAGTTATGATCGGCTTTGGCATATCCTGATTGATAAGCACTGGAGCAAGACCAGGCTGATAAAAGAAGCGAAGATCAGCACCAACGCTATGGCTAAGATGGGGAAAGGCCAGGATGTTCGGGTATCCTGAGATTCAGTCGAACCAAAGGATGGTGGCAGAGGAGTTGACTTTTGGTAATACGGAAGGACAATAATATGAGCAATTCTCTGCGTGAAGTTTTAGAAGATTTACTTTCCCGCAATTATGAGGAAGACTGGTTTGAGTTCAAGGAAAACTGGTTTGTTCCGCATCAACTTGGGGAATACATTTCTGGGATGTCCAATGTGGCTGCCATGGTC
>CACZSB010000163.1 GCA_902783765.1 uncultured Lachnospiraceae bacterium | reverse complement strand
CTGGGCTTTTCGGACCATGTGTCCATGCCCTTTGAAGGGGGCCGGGAGTCCAGCTTCCGCATTCCCCTGGCCCAGCTGGAGGATTATGTGACCACGGTGCTGGCCCTTCGAAGGGAGTATCAACAGGATATACGCATCTGCCTGGGCTTCGAGGCGGAATATTACCCGGATTATTGGGACAGAATGTGGGAAATGCTGGCGCCCTACCCGGTGGATTATCTGATTTTGGGTCAGCATTTTAATGACAGCCGGGAGCTTTCTTACAATGCCCGGCCCCAGGAAGCGGAAACGGTGCTGAAAGCATATGTGGACGGGGTGCTGGGGGGCCTGGCCACAGGGGCCTTTTTATATCTGGCCCATCCGGATTTGATTCATTATACCGGAGATGATGCCCTGTACCGCCGGGAAATGGAGCGGCTTTGCCGGGGGGCGAAGGAATTGGATGTTCCCCTGGAATTCAATTTGCTGGGCCTTCGGGAGGGGCGGAATTACCCGGATAAACGCTTCTGGGAGCTGGCCCGCCAGGTGGGAAATCGCTGTATTATTGGCTGCGATGCCCACGATCCCCGGGATGTGGCAGACCCGGACCAGCTGGAGAGGGCCCTGAGTATGGTTCGCGCCCTGGGACTGGAGCCGGAAAGCAGCCTGCCCATAAAAGGAATCGCCCCCCGGGGGTAAAACGCCGGGAGGCGGTGCAAGGAAGCGGATAAAAACCGACAGGACTTAGGGTTTTTGATAATAAATGACCTTATTGTTCCGGTCGGTGATTTGTATACTGTCTATCAGGGATTCCCGACTATCTTCCCACACAAAATCAAAGACACAGGTCCGGACCGTATAGCCCGCATCATTGGTCACTTCCAGATACATGCGGATGGAATCATTTTCATTCATATTGGAAAACTCATCATTAAAAGAGACGGTGATGCTATTATGGCGTTCCAGCTTTACCGTTTCGCTTTTTTTCACCTCCCCGTTCACTTCCTTGACCAGGCGGGCTTCCTTAATTTGGATATCCTCCCTTTCCGCCACCAGACGCAGCCTCAGCTGGCCCTTGAGGCTTAAGGTATTGTTTTCGAATTTAAAGGAATCTAGGTCCGGATTTCCTTGTCCATAGGGCAGGAAAAGGCTCCAGAAACTTCCCTGGGGCACATCCCGCAAAGGCTGCACCCTTTTTTGTTCCCCCTCCTCTAACACCAGAGCGGGGGATTCATTAATATCCTGGAAAAAGTCCACATATATGCTGCCGGTAAAGCTGCCGACATTCCGCTGGGACAGTTTCAGCTCCCGGCTGCCCCAAATCAGCGTCAGGCGGGTATTGTCGGTGAATTCCACGGGAATAAAGGTAAAATCAAGACGGGCGGTGCCGGCCACGGTATCCACGGAGCCGATTTGCCAGCTGTATCGGGCCAGCTGATTTTGATCCTCTGCTAAATCATCTGCGGAAGAACGGAGCTCCGAGATTTGATTGCTCAGCTCGTAGTGGAAGGTTTGCTGATTGCTGTAAATGGTGCTCAGCATCTCGGTTTGATCGGCAATTTTGCTGAGGCTGATGGCATTCCAAACCAGCAGCAATACCACCAGCACCCAGGGCACGAAATCCGAGGGCGCAACGCCCCGATGCCGAGGCTCTCCCGAGGCGCCGTCCCTGGAAACCGCCTTATTCAGCCGCTTAAGATACAGAAAGTATGCGATCAGACAGGCGATGGCGGCAACGCCCAGGGATAATAAAATAATACTGACAGATGTGAAGCTTCCCATAAAACCTCCTTTGATGAATCGGCCCTTAAATGCCGAAAAAATCGCGAAATGCGCTGTAATAACTGCGGGTCACATCCACCACCGTCCCGTCGGACAGGGTCAGGATGAACTTCATGGACAGGGTAGGACGGATTTTCTTCACATGATGTCGGGAAATAATCACCGAGTTGCTGATGCGAAGAAAAGTCCGGGGATCCAGCATCTCCGCCAATTGATACAGGCGGTCGGTGGCGCTGAACAGGCCATGGGTGCTGTGCACATCCACCCGATGGCCATAGCTTTCTATGAAGATGATGCTGTCCACATCGATGCGGAAGCGATCCCCCTGTTTATCCCGGACGATCAGGAAGCGGGGATGGGTCTCGCTCTCGCTTAAGGTGAAGGGAGCCTGGTCGTCGATTTGAAAGCCGGCGGCCTCCAACCGCGCCGCCATCGCATCCCGAAACTCCTCTCGAACTGTGAGCCGGATCTTCAAAGCTCTGCTCCTTTCCTGGCACGGGGGAAGGTCGCTGTCCTTCCCGGGTGCTGATGTCATTGTACATGCTCTCCGCAAAAAAACAAGCCCTTTGACGCAGCTTGCACCAAAAGGGCCCATAGATTGCAGGAAACGGCTGTTGCAGAGGATTATCCGGCGCTGATTTTTTGACGGATATACGGCATAAACTCGTGGGGATCGCCGGAAATTAAATCCTGCTTTTGCAGCAG
>CACZSB010000162.1 GCA_902783765.1 uncultured Lachnospiraceae bacterium | reverse complement strand
TTTGATGGCTTGTCCCAATTTGACTATCACTGGTTTATCCGGAAGTAAATTGGAGCAATATGCAAAAGAGAAGGGTATTCCCTTCATAGCTAAATAACCATCCAGTAAGGGCCGGGCACTGCCCGGCCCGCATAATTGAGGATAATTGTGTAATTGACTGAGGATCTGCAAATTATCTTCGGACTCTGTTTCATTTGATATATATTTGAGAATCCCTGATTATCACCAAAACTTCTGCAAACGCTTCGAAAAACCACTTCTTAACCCTATATTCAGCAGGGAGTTTCCGTTGCGTCTTGGGAAGAGAAATGATAGAATAAAGGAGCAAATAAATGGAAACCAATAATACCGTGATGGCCACAGCAGTGAGGCAGTGAGCAAGACCATTCAGGAATATAGCAACACAAAAACAAATATTATTACATCATAAACGAAAGGAGAACATACATGATCGCAAGAGATGTTTGTGAACGGGTTCTGGCCGTGGCTGCCTCCACCGGGGCGGACTATGCGGAACTTTTCGCGGAAAAAACCTTTAACCGATCCATCAACATGCTGGATGACAAGGTCCAGACCGTGGGAGACAATGTGGTGGCCGGCGTGGGTATCCGGGTCTTCAAGGGCCTCCGCAGCGTGGCCGCTTCCACCGTAGATACCTCCGAAGAGGGGCTTATTCGCTGTGCCAAACAGGCAGCCCAGGCTCTGGGAGAAGGCAAGGCGGAAATCTCCATCGTGCTGAAGGAGCGCCGTTTTGGGGACATCCACCCTGTGAAACTGGTGCCCGGCAGCGAGAATCTGGCTCGGAAGACCGCTATCCTGAAGGAAGCCTATTTTGCCGCTCGTCAGGCGGATCAGGCCGTAGTACAGGTGAGCGGCAACCTCTTGGATGTGGATCACAATATTCTTGTGGCCAACTCCGATGGCATTTATGCCCAGGATCGCCAGATCCGCACCCGGCTGTTTATCACGGCGGTGGCAGATAAGGGCCAGGGTACCCAGACCGGATCCACCGGCCCCGGCTCCCGTAAAGGCCTGGAGTTCTACGAAGAGGACATTAATCCCGTGGATGTTGGCAAGGAAGCCGCCCGTCAGGCCCTGGTGATGGCCGGGGCGGGGTATTGCCCTGCCGGGGTCATGCCGGTGGTGATTGATAACGGCTTCGGTGGCGTAATCTTCCACGAGGCCTGCGGCCATTCCCTGGAGGCTTCCTCCGTGGCCTACGGCACCAGCCAGATGGCCGGAAAGTTAGGACAGCAGGTGGCCAACGAGAAGGTGACGGCGGTTGATGACGGCACCATCCCGTGCGCCTGGGGCTCTATCAACTTTGATGATGAAGGCACCCCTTCCCATCGAAATGTGCTGATTGAAAAGGGCATCTTAAAAAGCTATATGATCGACAAGTTCGGCGGCCGCCGCATGGGTATGGCCCCCACGGGGAATGCCCGCCGCCAGAGCTATGCCTTTGTGACCACCTCCCGGATGACCAACACCTTTATCGAGAACGGGCAGGACAAAAACGAGGACATCATTGCCTCCGTGGAATACGGCCTCTATGCCAAGGATATGGGGGGCGGCTCCGTAAATCCCGCCACCGGCGGCTTCAACTTCTCCGTGAAGGAGGGTTATATGATCCGGAACGGCAAAATTGCCGAGCCGGTCCGGGGGGCTTCCCTGGTGGGCACCGGTTCCGAGATCCTGATGAAGATCGATATGGTGGGCCAGAATCTGTGCCGGGCTCAGGGCATGTGCGGTTCCAGCTCCGGCTCTATTCCCACGGATGTGGGCCAGCCCATGATCCGGGTCAGCTCCATTACCGTGGGCGGCCGATAAGGAGGATATTATGCATTACGAAGATTTCAAGAAAGCGGTGATCGAGGCGGCGAAGGAAGCGGGCCTGAAGGATTATGAGCTGTATTATGCCTCCTCTGAGAGCACAAAAATTGATACCTTTAAAAATGAAGTGAATGGTTTTTCCTCCTCCACGGAGGGGGGCGTATGCTTCCGTGCCCTGGTGGAGGGCCAGATGGGTTATGCCTCCACCGAGGATCTGAGCCCGGAGGAAGCCAAAGCCATTGTAATGCGTGCCCGGGAAAATGCCGGTGTGCTGGAGGTGGAAGAGGAGCAGTTCTTTGGGGAAGCCGGGGGCGTTTATGAGACTTTTGAAAAGAAGGAATATCCCCTGCCCGAGACCGCGGAGCTGATTGCTGCGGCCCTCAAGGGTCAGGAGCTGGCCTACGGGGCGGACCACAGGGTGGTGGACGGCACCTCCACGGTGGTCATGCGTCTAAAGGAAAGCATTGCCTTGTACAATTCCAAAGGGCTGGATCTCTCCCAGGAAGTCAGCGCCGCCCTCACCTACACGGCGGCGGTGGTCAAAGAAGGGGAGGAGATGAATAATGCCTTTAAATTCAAAAGCGGCTCTATTCAGGACTGGAAACAGGAGGAACTGGTAAAGGAAGCCGTCCAGGCGGCTCTGGCCAAGCTTGGAGCCCAGGTGGCCCCCACGGGCAATGTGCCGGTGATTTTCTCCCCCGAAGCCATGGCTTCTTTCCTGGGGACCTTCAGTTCTGCCTTCTCTGCGGAGGCGGCTCAGAAGGGCCTGTCTCCTCTGGCCGGAAAAGAAGGGGAAAAGATTGCCGCGGACTGTGTGACCCTGGTGGACGATCCCTTCCATCCGGATGCCATCATGCCCATGCCCTTTGATGCGGAGGGCATGCCCACCCGCAGAAAGAATGTAATCGACAAGGGCACCCTTACCACCCTGCTTTATAATCTGAAAACCGCCAAGGTGGCCGGGGGCAAGACCACGGGCAATGCCTCCAAACCCGGTTATCAGGGAGCCGTGGGGATCAGTCCCTTCAGCTTTGTGCTGGCGGCGGGAGAATACTCCGAAGAAGAGCTGCTGGCCAAGGCCGGC
>CACZSB010000161.1 GCA_902783765.1 uncultured Lachnospiraceae bacterium | reverse complement strand
TGGGGGCCGTATTTGCCCACGATATTGCACAGATAGCGGCGGGCTTCATCCAGCCAATCCCGGTCGAAGTTCACTTCGTCGTTGAACAGCTTGCCGTCCAGGGCGATAAAGGAACCGAAGGCATCCGCAGAGAACAGCACCCCGTTGGTCAGATCCAGGGTCACCATGGCTTCCGGCCAGTGAACCATGGGGGCTTCCACAAAGGCCAGGGTATGGCCGGACACCTCCAGGGTATCGCCTTCCTTCACCTTGACCTGCTCGTGGCCGTCCACTTTATAACCGTACTGATGCATCATCATGAAGCATTTTTCCGTGGAAACGATCTTGCAGTCCGGATAACGAACCAGCAGCTCCCACATACCGGCGGCATGGTCCGGCTCCAGGTGGTTGCAGATAAACCAATCCAGCTTCCGGCCGTTCAACAGGTATTCGATATTTTCCACCCACTGGCGGGTCACGGTCCAGTCCACCGCATCGAAAACGGCGGTTTCCTTCCCCAGCAGCAGGTAGGAGTTGTAGGACACCCCGTAGGGGACGGGATGAATGTTTTCAAACAGATGGGTCCGATGGTCATTGGCACCGATCCAGTATAAGTTTTCCGTAACTTCTCTTACGCAGTACATGTTTTATCCTCCTTTACAGTCCCCTGATGGACATATCGATAAAGTTTTCCTTGGGCTCGGCGCACTCGGGACATACCCAATCCTCAGGCAGATCCTTGAACTGGGTGCCGGGGGCGATATCCGCATCCTCATCTCCCAATTCCGGGATATACTCAAAGGCACAGCCGTTGCAGACGAACTTGGGCCCAATGGGTTCCGGACGAGGCATCAGCGGCCGTTTGATCTTGACCATGGGGCCGGCGGGCTTCTTCTCGCCGGTGCCAAGCTCCTGGGCCAACAGCGGCAGAATCTCATTCACATCCCCGATAATGCCGTAGTCGCAGTTCTTGAAGATAGGCGCGTTGCCGTTCTTATTGATGGCCACGATGGTGGAGGCGTCTTTGATGCCCTTTAAATGCTGCTTGGCACCAGAAATGCCGCAGGCGATATACAGGTTTCCGGTGAATTTCTGGCCGGACATACCCACATAACGGTTAAGGGGCAGGTACTGCAGGGTCTCCGCCACGGGACGGGAGGAACCGATGGCAGCGCCGGCGGCGTGGGCCAGGTTTTCGATGAGTACCATATTTTTCTTGTCGCCAATGCCCTTGCCGGCGGAAACCACTCTCTCTGCTTCCACAATGGGGGTATCCGCCTTAATGCCCACGCTGAAGTCATAGCCGTCGGCCTTCAGGGCCGCCACCAGGGCCTTCACCTTGGCCCGGGCGTCTCCTTCCTTGAAGATGGTATTCTTCCGGATGCCGGTGACCGGAGCGGGCTTCTTGGACAGGCTCTTGCTGCCGCCGGAGGCGGATTTTCCGATGCGGCCCAAAAGTTTGCCGGCAATGACCACCCGCTGGATCTCGTTGGTTCCTTCGTAAATGGTGGTGATCCGGGCGTCACGGTAAGCACGCTCCACCTCCATACCCTTGATATAGCCGCTGCCGCCGAAGATCTGCAGGGCCTGATTGGTGACTTCCACCGCCATATCCGAGGCATACATCTTGGCCATGGCGGATTCCATGCCGTAATCTTCGTGATTCTCCTTTAATTCCGCAGCGGAATAAATCAGGAAACGGGCACAGCGAATCTTGGTGGCCATATCCGCCAGCTTAAAGGAAATACCCTGGTTCACCCCAATGGGATTGCCGAACTGGGTGCGTTCCTTGGCTTCCGTCAGGGCCTTTTCATAAGCCCCCTGAGCAATACCCAGGGCCTGGGCGGCAATGCCGATACGGCCCCCGTCCAGGGTGGCCATGGCAATCTTGAAGCCCTGGCCCTCCTTGCCCAACAGATTGGCCTTGGGCACCTTCACATCGTTGAAAATCAGCTCTGCGGTGGCGGAGGAGCGGATGCCCAGCTTGTCGTAGTGGTCGCCCACTTCAAAGCCCGGCATGCCCTTTTCCACAATCAGGGCGGAAATACCCTTGGTGCCGATATCCGGGGTGGTCACCGCAAAGACCACAAAAATATCCGCCTTGGGGGCGTTGGTAATAAAAATCTTGCCGCCGTTTAAGAGATAATAATCCCCCTTATCCACAGCGGTGGTTTCCGTGCCGCCGGCATCGGAGCCTGCATTTTCCTCGGTCAGGCCGAAGGCGCCGATCTTCTCCCCTTTGGCCAGGGGCGTCAGGTATTTCTTTTTCTGCTCTTCCGTACCGAAAGCCGCAATGGGATAGGCCCCCAGGGAGGTGTGGGCCGACAAAATCACGCCGCTGCCCCCGTCAACCCGGGACAGTTCCTCCACGGCGATGGCATAGCTGATCACGTCCAGCCCCATGCCGCCGTACTCCTTGGGATAGGGAATCCCCATCCAGCCCCGCTTGCCCATTTCCTTCACCGCTGCCGTGGGGAATTCATTGTCCCGATCCAGCTGGTAAGCAATGGGTGCTATCTCTTTTTCCGCAAAAGCTCTGATTTGGGCCCGCAGTTCCTCGTGGGCCGCTGTGGTCTGAAATAACATGTCCACGTCCTCCTTAAAAATATTAAGCTATTATCGGTCGTAACTTGATAAACAAATTATAATAGGAGGGCATTTTTTATGTTGTGACTTTTGCAACAAAATATGTTACTATTCTTTTGAGGTGCGTGAGAGATGAAAAAAAGACAGCTTCTGGACCGAATCAGCCCCGAATCCCTGGAAAAGATGATTCCCTGTTTCAAACCCCTGATCCGCCGCTACCGGGCAGGGGAGGAGATCTTAAGCTATGCGGAGGCCGAGCCTCGCTATATCGCCGTACTTTTAAAGGGGCAGGCCCACCTGGACGTACTGGACCCGGAGGGAAATACCTTCCGTCTGGAAAGCTATGGGGAAGGGGATGTGTTCGGGGAACTTTTCACCCTGCCCCTCCAGGCCAACACCTATATCGTAACGGCGGAAACGGACAGTCAGGTGGTGTATATCGATTATGAGCATACCATCACCCCCTGCGATAAACTTTGCCACCATCACAGCCAGCTGGTAGGAAATCTTTTTGTGATGGCGGCCCAGCGGACCCAGGCCCTCTCCTTTCATCTGTCCCTGCTGAATTTGCCCAGCATGCGGGAAAAGCTGCTGGCCTATCTGCGCTTTGCCCGGCTGGAGGCGGGAGCCGGAATCGGGGAAGTTTTTGAGATTCCCATGACCCTGACCCGGCTGGCGGAGTTTTTATGTGTGGACCGCTCCGCCATGACCCGGGAGTTAAAAAACCTGAACGAAGCCGGACATCTGCGTTCCCAGGGACGCCGTTTTATCCTTCTTTAGAAAGATTTAAGAATTCTTTTTCAGCCGCCGGCTGCGGCCTGTGCTATAATCATCTTAGTCAAAGCTTTAAGGAGAATAGAATGCTTCGCCTGATTCTGATTCTGATTTGGACTCTCTTGACCCTAGTGATCCTGGGGATACCCGTACTGCTTTTCCTTTGGATTTTAGGTCTTTTCAATCGACCGCTCAGAAAAAAAATGGGCCAGGCTTATGTATCCTTTATTGCCCGGGGCATCACTTTT
>CACZSB010000160.1 GCA_902783765.1 uncultured Lachnospiraceae bacterium | reverse complement strand
GGTACAGTGACTTGTCGCCAGTTTCCTAACTTGACATTCGCTCCACGGAAAACCTGCCACGGGCGGGCAGCAACCTCACGCTTCACAGCTATCAATGTCACAGCAATCGCAAGTCTAACACAGGGCGAGCCATTAGACAAGCTTTATTTTCAAAGTTTTTTCTTTATCTATACTTTCACAATTAAAGCCGCCTGAAAGACGGCTTTGCTCAGACCCATATTTAGTTCTTCAGGAGCCGGCATACACTATCCCTTGTGCTGCCCAGAAAGCCCGCTTAAACTCTCTTTTGCTCCCGCCGCCAGGTCTTCAGCTGGAAGAGTACCACATCGAACCAGGCCAGGAGCATGGTGGCCATCAAAATCCCTCCTATGATATCCGTCAGCCAGTGATAGCCCGAAAGAAGCCGGGCCAGCACCGTAAGTACCAAGAGCGCTCCGGCACAGATCATCAGCACCCGCTGCAGCTTTCCGGGGTAGAAATACCGCTTCAGCATCCACAGGCCGCTGCCGAAAACCACTAAGGACAGCATGGTGTGGGAAGAAGGATAGGAAGGTTCCAGCAGTCCGTCCACCACCAGGGGCCGGTAATTGATGGCGATCTTATCAAATAATATATAGAGAATCAGGGTGACGCCGTAGAGTATCCCCAGGGAAAGAATCTCCGGATCTACCTTTAAAAGCTTCCGGCGGTGGATCAGCTGAATGAGGCCGATCACGCCCATCATGCCTGCCAACGCCAGGGCCAGGTAACCCAGCACTTCACTGAGGCCGTACCATTTTGCACTGACCCCCAGAGCCTTGAAAACCGGCTCGTTCAAAAAAGCCAGCCCCACCGAGGACTCCCTGGGTCCCACGGGCTTCACATTAATTAGCCAAACCATTAAGGTAAAAACCATGGACAGGGCGGTCAAAAACACCGCCCGGGACCGTTTCTCGCCTGCTGTAAATTCTTCTCGCATTGTACTTTCTCCTTGCGCATGCCCTGCGCCGCTCACTATATTTTATACCTGTCCAGGGATATGTCAATAAACTCTATGGGTTCATCTTTAAGAAACATGATCATATAGATGGGCAGGTATGTCACTTTTCCCTTGGTTCTGATATTATCATTTGTAAATACATAGGCTTCATCGATTCCATATGCCGCAGTACTCATCACCTTGTCCAGGGCAGAATGTTTCTCGTAATCCTTTCCGCTCTTGACCTCAATGGGCAGCACTTTTCCCCCGTGTTCAATGATAAAATCCAATTCGCCTTTTTTCTTGCTGTTATAGTAATACAGGGGATAAGCATGGGCACAAAGCTCTTGGGCCACCACATTTTCATATACAGCCCCTTTGTTGATGTCCTTTTCCTTATTTACAATCTTTAGCTTGCATGCCTTGCCGTATAGCGTGGTGAGCAAACCCACATCTGACAGAAACAGCTTGAACAAGGAGCTCTTTTCGTTCAGCAGAAGAGGCCCCGTGGGCTCCGTTGTATTAAAAACGCCCAAAGCAACGCCGGCCTTCCACAGCCATGTGAAGCTGTCCGCAATCCGATCATAGCGGAGGCTTTTCCTTATATCCGCCATCATAAAGCGCTTGTTCTTTTCGTTGATCTCAGCCGGGATCATCTCATAAATGTGGGTGATGATCAGCTTGCGGTTTTCTTCCTCATACTGGGTGAAGTCCAGCTTGTACTGTTCAATAATGGATCGGTGCTCATCCATTACATCATCTATGCTGCCGCTGGCCCGGTATTTCTCAACGGCAGCCGGCATACCGCCAATAATCAGATAGAGGTTGAACATCTCCATGATTTTCCCATGGATCAGCTCATCAACAGGGGTTTTTTCTAGGAATGCACGATGCAGCCCGCTTACAATTTTTTCCTCTATATTGAACAGCTGCAGGAACTCCTCAAAGTCCAGCGGATACATATTAATTGACTGAAGATATCCCACCGGTGCAGATTTTAGATTGGTGATTTCAACCCCTAAAAGGGAACCGGACATAATATAACGAAAGCGCTTATCCTCCACAAGGAATTTGATCCTCGTAACGATTTCCTTGTATTTTTGGATTTCATCAAAGAAAAAGAATGTCTTTCCCGGGACGATCTTTTTGTCACTAAAAAGTGACAATTTCAGGATAAGGTCATCGATCCCGCTGGCTTTATCTAAAATATCAATGATTTCCGGCTGGCGTATAAGGTTGAACTCGATATAATCGCAGCCGGCCGCTTCCAAACATTCACGGATAATAAAGGTCTTTCCTGCCTGCCGGACGCCGTAGACCAGCAGGGCCTTTTCACTGGTCTCAATCCAGTGCATGATATCTTTCTCAATTTTTCTTTTCAGCTTTGCCATCACCCAGGTACCCTTCTGTGCGTTTTCCAATGTCAATATACCTTACAAATGACATTTTTACAAGATTAATTTGGTAGGTTTTGACACTTTTCCATAAGTAAGAACCGGAAAGAAGACGATATAACCGCCTTCCCGCTTGTTTCCCCCACGGCAGCTGTGTTATACTGCATGGGAATGCGAGGTGGGATATGAAGCTGATTTGCGGCCTGGGAAACCCCGGTGAAAAATATAATCTGACCCGGCACAATGTGGGCTGGCATGTGATTGACAGCCTGGCCCGGAGCCTGGACAGCCGAATCTATGTAAACCGCAGCGGTGGCCTCAGCGGCACGGCTTATCTGGCCGGAGAAAAGCTGCTTTTGGTCAAACCCCTCACCTTTATGAATCTCAGCGGGGAATGCCTGGCGCCCCTGGCCGCCTATTACAAGCTGGCCCCCCAGGATATTTTAGTGATCTGCGACGATGTGAACCTGCCTCTGGGTCGGCTTCGGATCCGTTTAGGGGGCAGTGCCGGAGGCCATAACGGCCTGAAGAATATTATAGAAAAGCTGGGCAGTCAGGACTTCCCTCGGATTCGGGTGGGGGTGGGACAAAAACCCCCGGAATGGGATCTGGCGGATTATGTACTGGCCCCCATGAGCAAAGAGGAGCAGGAAATGCTCCGCAAAACCGAGGACAACGCCCGAGACGCGGTGCGCCTCTTTATCAGCGACGGCCCCCAGGCCGCCATGAACCGCTTTAACAAAGCGGTGGAAGCCTGAGACTTCCCTGAAGGATTCTGATCAATGGCGAAAAGCTTTCATTCTTCTCTGGACAAGCTGCCGGAATTTCCCGCCCTGCGCCGGGCCCTGTTTTCAGGCCAAAGCCCGGTGGCTTTAAGCGGCTGTGTGGATTCCCAATTGGTGCATACCGCCCTGGCCCTGCCGGAAAAACCCGGCCGCCTTTTGATTCTCAGCTACAATGAAGTCCGGGCCCGGCAAATCTGGGAGGACGCCCAGACCTTCAGTGACAGGGAGCCCTGGCTTTATCCCGCCCGGGACCTGCTTTTTTCCCAGGCGGATGTGCGGGGCAATCTCCTTTCCCGGCAGCGGATGAGCTGCCTGCGGGCCCTTTTGGAGGAGGCCCAGGGCTGCTTCGTTTCCACCATCGACGCCCTTCTGTGCCGTCTGGCCGGCCCCCAAAGTCTTAGGAAACAATTGATCCGCCTGAATCCGGGCATGATCATAAAGCCGGAGGAGCTGATCCGCCGGCTGGTGGATATGGGCTATGAACGGGAGGCCATCACCCGCATGCCCGGGGACTTTTCCCTGCGGGGGGGGATTCTGGATGTTTTTCCCCTGACCCGGGAAAACCCCATCCGCATCGAATTCTTTGACGACGAAATCGATTCCCTGCGCTATTTCGATTCCGAGACTCAGCGTTCCCTGGAAAACATCAGCGAAGCCATTCTTTACCCCCTGGACGAGCGAGGGGACGAATCCGGCTGTCTTCTGGATTATTTTTCCCCGGAAGATCTGATTATACTGGACGAACCGGAGCGCATGGAGGAAAAGGCCCAGGCCGTAACGGCAGAGTATCAGGAAAGCGCCCTGCGGCGGCTGGACAAGGGGGAGAGCATCACCCTGCTTTCGCTGTTTGAACCCGGGGAGCTCTGGCCCCGGCTCACCCGGCCCCGGACGCTGATTGCCACCGGTCTGCCCTACCGGGGGAGGCCCGTTATGGCGGAGCAGGGCTTTTCCCTCTCCGTCCGGGCCATCCACTCCTACGGGGGCAATCTGGAATTATTGATGAGCGACCTGGCCAAAATGCAAAAGGGGGGTTACCGTCTGCTGCTTTTGGCAGGCTCCCGCAGCCGGGCGGAACGGCTGGCGGCTCAGCTAAGGGAATACGATCTGAACGCCTTCAGCTCCGGGGACCCGGAAAAGGGGCCGGAGCCGGGACAGATCCAGGTCAGCTGGGGCAATATCCATAAAAGCTTCGAATATCCCGAGCTGAAGCTGGCCCTGATCTCCGAAGGGGATCTGTTCGGCCGCCGCCGGGGCCGGAGCAAGAAGAATTATTCCCGGGGGGGCCGGCGGATTATTGGCCTGTCCGAGCTTTCCGTGGGGGATTATGTGATCCACGAGGATCACGGTCTGGGGATTTTCCAGGGCGTGGAGCAGAAAATCGTGGACAATATCAGCCGGGATTATTTAAAAATATCCTACCGGGACGGTGGCAATCTTTTTGCCCCCGTGTCCCAGATGGACAAAATCGAAAAATACGCTTCCCGGGACGCGGAAAGCCCGCCCCAGTTAAACCGTCTGGGGGGCAGCGAGTGGCAGGCCACCAAAACCCGGGTACGAAAGGCGGTTAATGAAATCGCCAAGGATCTGGTGGAGCTTTATGCCGCCCGGCAGCGCATCCAGGGCTATTCCTTTTCCCCCGACAGTCTCTGGCAAAAGGAGTTTGAGGAGCAGTTTCCCTTTGAGGAAACAGAGGATCAGCTCCGAGCCATTCAGGCGGTAAAAGAGGACATGGAAAGCCTGAAGATCATGGACCGGCTCATTTGCGGGGATGTGGGCTTTGGAAAAACAGAAATTGCCATCCGGGCCGCCTTTAAGGCGGTGCAGGATTCCAAGCAGGTGGCCTACCTGGTGCCCACCACCATTTTAGCCCAGCAGCATTATGACAGCTTCCGGGAACGGATGAAGGAATACCCTGTGCGGGTGGGGCTTTTGTCCCGCTTCCGCACCGGCGCCGAGCAGAAAAAGCTGGTGGCGGACCTAAAGCGGGGGGCCATCGACATTGTGATCGGCACCCATCGGCTCCTTTCCAACGATGTTGGTTTTAAGGATCTGGGCCTGCTGATTATCGATGAGGAGCAGCGTTTCGGGGTTTCCGACAAGGAAAAGCTGAAAAAGCTCCGGGAGCGGGTGGATGTGATCAGTCTCACCGCCACCCCCATTCCCCGCACCCTGCACATGAGCCTGATCGGCATCCGGGAAATGAGCACCCTAAAGGATCCGCCCATGGACAGGCTGCCCATCCAGACCTATATTTCGGAATACAATGACGAGATCGTCCGGGAGGCCATTGCCCGGGAGCTGGCCCGGGGGGGCCAGGTATACTATATCTGCAGTAAAATCAAGAATATCGAAAATATCACCGCCCGGATTCAGGATCTGCTGCCGGAGGCGGTGGTGACCTATGCCCACGGCCGGATGCCGGAGCGGGAGCTGGAGCAGATCATGTTCGATTTCGTAAAGGGGGATATTGATGTGCTGGTTTCCACCACCATAGTGGAAACCGGTCTGGATATCCCCAATGTGAATACCATTATTATACAGGATTCGGACCGCTTCGGTCTGGCCCAGCTGTACCAGCTTAGGGGCCGGGTGGGCCGCTCCAACCGCACCGCCTACGCCTTTTTGCTGTACCGGGGCGGGCGGATTTTAAAGGAGGTGGCGGAAAAAAGGCTTTCCGCCATCCGGGATTTTACCGAGCTGGGCAGCGGTGTCCGGATCTCCCTGCGGGATCTGGAGCTAAGGGGCAGCGGAAATTTGCTGGGCACGGCCCAGCACGGCCACATGGAGGCGGTGGGCTACGAGCTTTACGCCAAGCTGCTGGGGGAGGCGGTGAGCCGGGAAAAGGGCCAGGGAGAAAGCCTGCGCTTCGATACCACCATGGATATTCCTCTGGATGCCCACATTCCCGCTGCCTATATCCCCAACGAAAGCCAGAAGCTGGATATCTACCGCCGGATTGCGGAAATCGCCTCCCAGGCCGATTATGAAGATGTGCTGGACGAGCTGATTGATCGTTTCGGTGATATTCCCCGGCCGGTGGATCAGCTGCTGAAGATCGCCCTTTTAAAGGCCCGGGCCCATGCTCTATTTGTGACGGAGCTCATCGCCACTTCGGGGCAGCTCAGCCTGGTCTTTTTGCCCCAGGCCCCCCTGGATCCTTCCCTATTTGTAAAGCTTTTGCAGGATTCCCGGGGCAGCCTGCGCTTTAAGGCGGCGGGCAATCCCACCCTGATCCGTAGCTTTAAGGAGGGGGAGGCCTCCAAAGCCAACGCCCTGCTTCTTTGCATCGACGAATTGCTTTCCCGGCTGGAGGCAGCCTTTGCCGCCGGCCTGTAAGGAGGAACCATGTCTTTTGATCAGCTTTTTCCCCATTGGACAACACTTCAGCCCCGGACTCGCCAGGTCCTGCTGGAAAAGGCCCAGCTGCGCCAGGCCGAAAAGGGCCTTATGATTCACGGGGGCCAGCGGGACTGCACGGGGCTGCTTTTGGTGAAAAGGGGCCAGCTCCGGGCCTTTATGCTTTCCCAGGAGGGCCGGGAGGTGACCCTCTACCGGCTTTTGGAGCGGGATATCTGCCTGTTTTCCGCCTCCTGCATGATCCATTCCCTGCAGATCAATTTGCTGGTGGAGGCCGCCGAGGACAGTGAGTACTATCTGATTCCGACGCCGGTCTATCAGGAGCTGGCGGAAGCGGATCCCGTCCTAAACCGCCTGAGCACCGAAATCATGGGGGACCGTTTTTCCGAGGTGATGTGGCTCATGGAGCAGATTTTGTGGAATAGCATGGACCGGCGGCTGGCGGATCTGCTTTTGGAGGAGCGGGCCCTGGGGGGCCAGGACGACTTAAGCCTGACCCACGAGGCTCTGGCCCGGCATCTGGGTACCCACCGGGAGGTGGTGACCCGGCTTTTGCAATACTTTCAGAAGGAAGGGCTGGTGTCGCTTTCCCGGGGCCGCATCCATATTGTGGCGCCGGAGGCCCTGGAAGCCCTGGCCCGGGAATAATTCCGCCGGGTCCCTCCCCTCAGGCTGCTGAAAAAAGCTTGCAGTTCCCTGCGAAAACCTATATAATAAACCGGCTTATGTATATCGGAGGATAGACCATGAAGGGACTTAAAACGATTTTAGCACTGCTGCTGGCTCTGGCCATGATACTTTCCGGCTGCGCCGCCAATACTTCCCGCTACGCCACCACGGTGGCAGCCACCTACGGCGACCAGGCCATTTATCTGGACGAAGCCAACTTCTGGCTGCGTTATGAGCAGATGAGCTACAGCTATTATGCCTATTATTTATATCAGTATTACGGAATCACAGATTTCTATAGTCAGCCCAGCGGCCGCCGGGAGCAAACCTATGGGGAAAGCATTAAAGAAGACATTATGGCCGGCATCCTTCAGACCTGCATTCTGCTGGATCACGAAAGTGAATTCGATACCAGCTTAAACGAAAAGGACAAGGAAAAAATCGAGCAGACCATCAAAGATCTGATGAGCAATTACAGCGATACGCTGTTTACAGAGAAATTAGTGGGCAAGTTTGGCGAAAACGAGCTGCGGGCCGTCCTGGAAAAACGGGTCCGGGCTTTGAAGGTGTGGGACGGGGTCCGGGAAAAGGCTGTGACCTCGGTCAGCGATGGGGATGCGGACAGCTTTACCGTCAATTATTTTCTGATCACCTCCACCGACACCGCCACCCCGGAAGGAAGCAGCGAGCTTAAAGGACAAACCCTGGCGGAGTTTTTGAGCACCCAGCTTCAGGGGGGCACCAACTTTGATGATTTGAAAGCCGAATTCTCCGATTTAACCGCTTCCACCCTTTCCTATCGCTGGAATGACACGGATAGTGCCAGCCGGCCTCAATACAAGATGGGTTCCCAGCTCACCGACGGTCAGGTCAGCTGCCAGGAAGACGGGGACTACTGGTATGTGGTGCAGTGTGTGGATGATCACGATCCGGTGGCCACGGCCGAAGCCAAGCTGACCCTGGAAAGCCTCCAGAAAGAGGAGCATTTCAACCAGGTTTACGCAGAATGGGCCAAGAGCGCCAAGGCCTTCACCGTAAAAGGGGCCTGGAATCAGCTTCCCATCCAATAAGGCAAATCTTAGTTTTTCCAAATAAAAACAGGGGCGGTTTGATCCGCCCCTCATTTTATGTGATGATTTAATTGCTCTTGGGCAGCATCCCCGCTATGGAAGCGGCAAAACTGCTCAGCGGCATGGTCTGAAGCACCACATGACCGGGGCCGGTCACCACGGTGTTGAACAGGCCTTCCCCGCCGAAAAGCACATTTTTCACGCCCTTTACGGTTTGCACATCGATTTGGCAGCTGGCATCCACCATGGCCACCACACCGGTGCTCACCACCAGCTGCTGGCCGGGCTGAAGATCATATTCCACCGCAGAGCCGTCTATCTCCACAAAGGCCAGGCCATGGCCGGAAAGCTTCTGCATAATAAAGCCCTCTCCCCCGAAAAAGCCTGCGCCCACCTTTCTTTGGAAGAAAACGCTCAATTCCACCCCGGTCTCCGCCGCCAGAAAGCCCCCCTTCTGGACCACCACGGGATGGTCCGGGGTGATCTGAATGGCCCGGATGCTCCCGGGAAAGCTGGAGGCAAAGGCAATGGTGCCCCGGCCGTTGGCCGTATAGCGATTCTGGAAAAGGGATTCTCCGGTAAACATCCGGCCGAACATTTTGCCCATACCGCCCCCGGAGGTCTCCATATGCATATTGGGGCTCATCCAGCTCATGGCGCCGGCTTCGGATATGACGGACTCACCGCTTTCCATCTCGCAGATCACCACCGGCATGGGTTCTCCTTTGATTTCGTACCTCATAATATTGCTCCTTTCATATTAAAATCGGGTCCGGCCCCCGGCCGCTCCCTTTTTTCGAACTGTGTTTATCGGGTGTCCGGCAGGGAGGCCCCTTCTATATTTACATTCAGGATCTCCAGGCCCATTTCCGCCGCCAGGCGATCCGCCCTGGCCCGCACGGGCCCCGAAAGCTGCCAGGCATGATTGATCACCTCCGTGACAGGCATCCTGAGATCGCTTAGGCTGGCACTGAAGGCCCCCGCCACCAGGCTAAGCAGAAAGGCGGTGAGCTCCTGGGTATCCTTTAATCCACGCCGGATAAAGGCTTCCATCATAAAAAGGATGCTGTCCTGAATCCGAAAATCATAGGTCCCGTAGGCCCGCACCTGATGCATCCCCGTTTCATCCCTTAACAGGGCCGGGGTCCGGGTGGCCCATTTATGTTCCGTCACTGGGGCGGTATTCAGGAAATATAATTCTGCTTTTAAGGGGCGCTCCGCAAAGGAGATCCGCTCTGCCAAAATAGGGAAATAGGCCTCGGTAAGCAGATACAGCCCCTTGTCCCACACATCGGCCACCTGGCCGCCGCTCATGAAAACGATATATTGATTCTCCCGAACCCGGATTCGGCTGCCCGCCAGCAGGGGCAGGTCCTGTTTGTCCGTCCCATAGCGATAAAGGACCAGGTTCCGGTTTTGATCCCGGAACCCAATCTCCTTTTCCGCTGCTCTTTTTCCCAAACCGAAGAGCATGCTTGTTGTTCCTTTCCTATCTTGTCAGGCGCCGGCCCTTTGAATCCTCGAAATTGTCTGTGATAATGGCGATGGCGTCCACCACCACACCCACCATCCACAGCCCCTTGGTGCAGCAATACAAAAGGCCCGTACCCACCTTGCCCACATAGAAGCGATGGACTCCGAAGCGCCCAAACAGCAGGCAAAGCACCAGGGCCACCCATTTGCTCTTGGGGCTGGCCACAGCCGCGGAGGCCTGGACACCGGTGGGGCTTCCATTCCCGGTCCGGTTGCCGCTCCGAAGGCCGCCGGCCCAGTTTTTCCAGCCATTTCGCTCTGCGGGAGTGCCGCAGTATTCGCAAACATGGCTGCTTAAGGGTGCTCCGCAGATTTTGCATCTTACCATGGTCTTTACGCCTCCTTTCCTTTGCTTACTCTATTATATCAGCTCCCCGGCAGCGCTAAAAGGGCTGTCAGTGAATAATAGGGCCCCTTATTCCCCTGGTGGGGGAAAAATGCCGCCTGAATCAGTCTATAACGACGATTTTTTCGATGACCGGCTGCTGATCCGGGGCAATACTGCCGTTGTTGTCCGTGGGCCGGGCATCGGCGGCAATCTTTTTAACGATTTCCAGACCCTCCGTGACCCGGCCGAAGGCGGCATATTTACCGTCCAGATGGCTCAGCCGCTCCACAGGGCCCACACAAATGAAAAACTGGGAACTGGCACTGTTGGGATCATTGGCCCGGGCCATGGAAATGACCCCCGCCTCGTGGCGCAGGGTGTTTTGGGTCCACCCGTTTTCCGAAAACTCACCAGTAATGGTCCGGGTATCGGAACTATTGCTCTTGGGGGCGCCTCCCTGAATCATAAAATCGTCAATGATCCGATGGAAGGTCAGACCGTCATAAAAACCTTTTTTGCTTAATTGAATGAAATTAGCCACGGTGATGGGGGCCAGCTCCGGGTATAATTCCAGCTTAACCACCCCATAATCCCGGATGGTGATTTCCACATGGCGCAGCTTCTGCTCCGCCTGCTGGGAAGAGGACCCCTCAGGGTCGGTCTTGGCTTCCTGCTGGGCCGTGCAGGCCGTCAGGCACAAAAGCAGTGCCGCCATCAATAAAACGATCATAGGTTTCTTCATAGAATTTCCTCCAAAATGTTTTTGTCGAATCGATTCCTTCGTAACAAGGCCATCAAATCCTAAACAGATATGATGATTCATCCATTATGCCTTAATTGCTCCAGGATTGGCAAGCGGAAATAGCGACGCAGTACAGAGGCTGTTATTAAGGCTGTCAGGGCGGCCACGAATAAGGAAACCAGGCCCAGACATTCAAAAAGCAGGCTGAGGGGCATTTGCATTTCGCTGGCGAATTGGTTTTTCATAACATTCGATGTCAGGTAAAAGAGCAGCGCCCCCACAGGCAATGCCGCCACAAAACCCAAGAGATAGAGAATCAGAAATTCATAAGAGAAGATCCGGACCTTGTCCCTTACATCCATCCCAATGGCGGACAGCATGCCGTAGGAATTCACCGATTCCCGGATATGCTCCAGCAGGGTGCTGTACAGGCTCAGGGAAAGAGCGATCAGAATCGGAAAAATGACAAAAAAGAGCACCACATTGGAAAGCTGTTTGACTTTCGAAACATACAGGAAGATTTCCGCTTCCTCCGCATCAAAGCTGTACATATATGTCTGATTGCTCTTGACAAATTCGTTGATTTCTTTGACGCTTTCAAAATCGTAGGGGATAGCGTTGACGGTTTCTCTTCGCAGCGGAAGCGTGTTGAAGAGCGTATCATCGCAGCTAAGCCAGATGCAGGCGCTCACATAGGATGAAAGCCTCTTGAAAATATCCACATTTTCAAGATATGCGTCCCGTAATATTCCCACACAGGTAATATCTGAAAAAAGCGGCACACCGCCCACCATGACAGACAGCTTTTCCTCCAGCACATCGCTTTCCGTCAAACCAAAGTGAGAAAGAAAGGTCTCGTCCAACAGGGCTTCTCCCGCCTGCTTTGGTTCCCGGCCGCTGATCAAAGGCGAATATCCGTATAGAATGAGCTCAGCATCCGTTACTACTTTGGAAAAAATATCATAATCTGCATGATAGAGAGTGGGGCGGAATTTGCTGTGCAAACTGCTTGCTTCTTCCTGAAAACAATAGGTTTTTCCGCCGCATTCAACGGAAACTTTTTGCGTATCGATAAATTCTTCATTAAAGGAATGTACACCTTCCGGCAATTCGCTTTCGGGCTCCTGTGCCTCGCCATTCGAATTGAAAAGCCGCTCGAAAGCAGGCAAATCAAGTTCCCCTTGATAAATGGTGCTTTCTATAAAGGGCTGTTTTGCAAGCAGTTCCATGGCCTGCCGGGAGTTTTCCGTCAGGGCCCCACTGCCACTGTCCCTTTCCGGCCACAAAAAAACGCTGTAATAGCCTTGGTACTCAGCCACCTCATTTTTGTAATACAGGTGTATGCTCCGCACAATCAAAAGTGAAAACAACAGCAGGGAAACGATCGCAAAAATACCCCGCACAGCCTGAAAACAGAATTTTCTTTTGCAGCGGATATCGCGCCATGCAACCATCATACAATCTTTTCTTTTCATGGCACTAATTCTCCCGTATCACATCAATAATATTGATGCGCTTATTTCGCCTGAAAAATGTATATAATACCAGGGCCACATCCGCCTGCACGGTAATGAGGGTAATCAGGATCGTGGATAAGGAGTAAAAGCTGTTTTTTGCGGTGATCTCGAACAAATCTCCTGTATATTGCCGGATGGCATTTACATAAAATAGCGCGGCAATGAAGGCTGCCGTAAGGGCCGACAATACCAGGCATTCCGCAGTCAGGATCAGGATCTTGGCTGTGGATCGGCTATCCAGGCCCAGGGCGGCATTTACGGCAAAGAATCGCCTGCGTTTATTGTAATAGAATTGCAGCAAATGGGTGAGAATGGAAAATAAACTGATGAGCAGCACGGCCACGATGGCGGAAAATAAAATGAACGCCATGGACAGGGCATTGATGGCCTCCTCGCTGTAAATGAACTCCAGGCCCTGCTCACGAAGCACAGACACCATCTGAAAAATATCACGAAATACTTCCGGAATTATCGTAATTGCTAATGAATCCTCCGGTGCGAAGCGGGCATAGGCCTGATATACATCCTCGCTGATATAATAATGGGGCGCCCTGTCCCCCTCCGCAAACACACCAAGGATGGTTAAATCACAAACCTCAGTTCCGTCATTCAGGCAGAATGCCAGGGTGTCTCCGCAGGAAAAACCGGATTGTTTCTGCATAACTTCTGATATCCAGAGTCCGCCCTTCTGGCTGCTGCATAACTCTCCATCCATGATGGACTTATTGAATTCAGAAAGCTGGGAAGAATCCGGCAGGCTGTGATTCAGCAGGATCAAGCCTTGAATGCCCCAGAATTCGTCATTTCCCTGAAAAACAGAAAGATTATCCAGCCAAAAGCCATTACGGTTTCCACAGAATTCAGTTTGATAGGAAAAATCACCCAAAACCTCTTTCATAATTCCGGCATCTTCCAAATAAATAATAATCCGGTCTGCATACATATCGTGCAGTGGCTGTTCGAGCATATCCGGTATTTTCTGATTCATTTCCAGCACAGCAATGGTTCCCGTCAGAAGCAGGAATAAGATGGCCCAGTAAAAGAGGAACATCTTCCGATTGATGCCTATTTCCCTTCGGAGGATTTGTAAACAGAATTTACTTTTCATCCGAGATTACCGAGCCGTCCTTTAGTGTGATAATGTGGGAAGCCCTTTTGGCATCCTCAAGATCGTGGGTGATCAGCAAAACCGTGGTTCCCTGGCGATTCAGCTGCGTCAAAAGCTCCATGATTTTCTCCGTATTTTCGGAATCCAAGTTGCCGCAGGGCTCATCCGCCAGCAGCAGCTTCGGACGGTTGGCTATGGCCCGGGCAATACAGCAGCGCTGCTTTTCGCCCCCGGAAAGAGAGGAAGCCAGGGCCTCCTTTTTATGGAGCAGGCCCACCTGCTCCAGGCATTCATCAATGCGTTTTTTCCGTTCCGGGGCCTCTGTACCTGAGATCAGCAGAGCCATTTCAATATTCTGGGAAACCGTATAGGCCTCCTCCAGATAAAAGGATTGGAAAACATAGCCTATCTTGCCCCAGCGCAGGGCCGCCCGCTGCTTTTCGGACATGGGGCTGGTCTCTTCCCCATCAAGGAGTATGCTTCCCTTTGTGGGCATATCGATGAGGCCGATCATATTCATGAGGGTGGATTTGCCGCTGCCGGAGGCGCCGATCAGGGCCGCAAATTCCCCCTTTTCAATCCGGAAGGAAACATCGTTTACGGCCCGGAAAATATTATCCGCTGTGCCGAATTCTTTTATAAGATTTTGACAGATAATCATGGCTTCTCCTGCAAGATTATACATGGTGAGCTCCCGCTCCAAGTTTCGCATATGGACGGGGCGGTGTCAACTTATGGCGATAAAATATAAACCGTCATTGTTCTAAAAACACATTGACGCAGGTACTTAACAGGGGCAGACTATCGTGATAATATAGATTAACAGTATACTCGGGAGCTTGATGAAATATGATGGATTCAAAATACAGGAAATATTATCTGCTTTCCCTGGCCGCCACCCTGGCCGCCGCCTTTTATCCCCTGTATATGGGGGTACGGGTGCTCACGATTATGGCGCAAAATGGGGCCGTGCCCGTGGAAGAATACCCAAAGTACATCATCCCCTATACCCCCATCGCGATTTCTGTAATGATAGCTGTATTGCTTATGCCCCTGTTTCAAAGGCTTTCCGAAAAGCTGGATTTGCTCTATGGATCGGTGGCAGCTCTGGGGGTTTTCGCTATCTGTGAAAGACTTATGGAAACCAAAATCCTGGTTGAGACCCAGGAGCTGGTGCCCCTGGAAAGCTGGCAAATGGCCCTTTGCTATGTCCCGCCGGAACAATACAGAACCAGGACCTGGGAGGCCGTGGATGTGCTGCTGGGGGGCTACAGTCCCGCCTTCAAGATTCATTTTTACCTGATTTCCCTGGTGATTATCCTATCGATGCTGAACTGTATTTACGGATTCGGCCGGATGATCCACTCCGGCAATTACAAGCGGAAGAAGGCGCTGACGATACAGGCAGTCACCAGCGCCTCCTTCCTGGTGATGTGTATTTGGGCCTGCTTTACAGCCTTTTATCGCAGCGGGGAATTGACGGTGTCTCCCCTTTCAGCCTTTTTGATGGCCCTGTTTTTTGCCCTGCTGGGCATCACCATGGGCATGTTTGTGGGATCCTTCACCCTGGAGAAGGGGAGAGTTCTGGCAGAGTTTATTCCGGCTTTCGTCGCTGTTCTTACTACAATTTTCATGTATATTGGCGAAATGATCCTCTTAAGCGGAAATCTATATCGATTCGGAAATGTCTTTCTGTTTGAGGGATTGGGCAAGCTAATATTGGCCCCGGCCGATATCCTAATTATTCTCGCCTCCGGTGGCATTACCCTCCTATTATGCCGCTGCCTGTCCCGTCTTGCTTTTTCCCCCAAAAAATAGTATTTTTTCCTTATGAATAAGGCAAAAGAAACAAATATGAAGGATGTAATGGACATCATACTAAATCCCGGGGGCCGCTTTCTGCTGATGGCAGGGCCCTGCGCCGTGGAAAGCGAAGAGCAGATTCTGG
>CACZSB010000159.1 GCA_902783765.1 uncultured Lachnospiraceae bacterium | reverse complement strand
GCGGATTTCTTAACCATCCGCTCCGTTTCCCGGACGCTGAGCTTTCTTTCCGTAATTTGCCGGGCCAGCTCCCATTGCTGCTTCCGGTCCAGGCTAAGCAGCGCCCGGCCATGGCCCTCGCTGAGGGAACCGTCCAGCACCATGGCCTGAACTTTTTCGTCCAGCTTTAAGAGACGCAGGCTGTTGGCCACCGCACTGCGGCTTTTGGCCACTCGCCGGGCCAGCTCCTCCTGTTTTAATCCGTATTCCTCCATGAGCTGCTGATAGGCCTGGGCCTCTTCGATGGGACTCAGGTCCTGGCGCTGTATGTTTTCGATCAGGGAGATTTCGCTGACTTGACGTTCCTGAAACTCTCCCAAAACCGCCGGGATTTTGGTGAGCCCCGCCATTTTGGCCGCCCGCCAGCGCCGTTCTCCCGCCACGATTTCATAATGATCCCCCCGTTCCACCACAATAATAGGCTGAATCACCCCATGGAGTTTGATGGATTCCGCCAGCTCGGAAAGGGCATCTTCCTCAAAAATCATACGGGGCTGATTTTCCCGGGGTTCAACTTTTGAAAGGGGCAGGGTCAAAACTTTGTTCGGGCTTTCCACCGACTTATCCACTTTTTCATTGTGGATTGTGGATAACTTTTCTGTTTCCGTAAACTTTTCCGGAGGATTATCCACCTTTTCTTCCCCATAACTGGGAATCAGGGCCCCTAACCCCCTGCCAAGCACATTATTTCTGTTCATTTTTCCCATGCTTTTCTGTTCTCTCTTTCCGGGGAATTTCCCTTACTTCCCGTAGCGAATCACTTCGCCGGCCAACTGCCGATAGCTCTCCGCCCCGGTGGAGCGGGAATCGTACAAAATAATGGGCAGTCCGTGGCTGGGCGCCTCTGCCAGACGCACATTTCGGGGAATGATGGTCTTATAAATGTTCTGTTTCAGGTGCTGTTTAACATTTTCCACCACCTGCAGGGAAAGGTTGGTCCGTACATCATACATGGTAAAGACCACCCCTTCGATTTCCAGGCCGGGGTTTAAGCCCTTTTGTACCAGGCCGATGGTATACAGCAGCTGGGATAATCCCTCCAGAGCGTAATATTCGCACTGTATGGGCACCAGCACCGTATCCGAGGCCGCCAGGGCGTTGATGGTCAGCAGGTTTAAAGAGGGGGGGCAATCGATCATAATATAATCATAGGACTCCCGCAGCTTGTCCAATTGTTTCTTTAAAACAAACTGACTATCCGCTACCCCGATGAGCTCCACCTCCGCTCCCGCCAGGTGAACGGTGGAGGGCAGCAAACTCAGCCCCTTCATGGAGCTTTCGTACAGGCAATCCTCTATTTCGGCACTGCCGATCATTAACTCGTATACGGTGTTTTTCAGTTTATCCTTTTGGAGGCCCAACCCGCTGGAGCTGTTTCCCTGGGGGTCCATATCCACCGCCAGCACCTTTTTGCCGGCCTCCGCCAGACAGGCGGCCAGATTGATCACCGTGGTGGTTTTGCCCACCCCTCCTTTTTGATTTGTAATGGCTATAATACGGCTCATTTTGCTCCTGTTACTGTGTTTATAATGGTTTTTTTGCGGCCATACCCGGCTTTCTGGGATAGGGGGCCGGTGTCACCGTCTCTTTTTTTATGTTTATGATGTTCCGTTCCGCCTCCGGTCCCGGTATTTTGCAGGATCGAAGGCTTAGGGCGCCACCCCCCAGTATTTCCAGGGCGCCATGGGCCTGTTCCACTTCCTCCCGAGCTGTGCGGGCTTTATAGGCCACAAACTGCCCCCCCACTTTCACAAAGGGCAGACACCATTCCGCCAAAAGAGGCAGGGGCGCCACCGCCCGGGCCACCGCATAGTCGAACTGCTCCCGGTATTCCGGATCTTTGCCGAAATCCTCTGCCCGTCCGTGAACGGCCCGAATGTCCTTTAAGTCCAAAGCCCGGATCACCGCCTCCAAAAAGCCCACCCGTTTGCCTAAGGAATCCAGCAAAACCACCTTCAGCGCCGGACGAAGGATTTTAAGGGGGATGCCGGGAAAGCCGGCGCCGCTTCCCACATCAATCAGACAGCCCCTTTCCAGGATTTCCCAATTCAGGGGGGCGCAGCTGTCCGCAAAATGCTTTTCAGCCATCTGATCCATGTCTGTAATGGCGGTTAAATTGAATTTCTGATTCCAATCCCTCAGCATCTCCCCATAAAGGCAGAAGGCCTGGATTTGGCTCTCGTTCAGGGGAAGACCCATAAAATCAAAGGATTCTTTTATCAGTGTTTCCGGCCCCTTCATGCTTTCGCTTTCTTTCTTTCCATTTGTTTCACGTGAAACATTTTGCATTGTACCCCAGATAGGCCATAATGTAAAGGCCCCCGCCTGGCCGGAGATTCTTTCGACTTATTATTCCAAAATCCAACAGCCTGTAATCGACCTGCGAATAAGGGCATTTATGTTTCACGTGAAACATGTCCCGTTTTCTCCATGTAAATTTGGAGCACCGAAACATCCGCCGGGGTTACCCCCGCAATCCGGGAAGCCTGTCCCAGGGTTTCCGGTCGAAAGTGACCCAGCTTCTGACGGGCCTCCAGACGCAGGCCACTAATGGCGGAATAATCGATCCCAGGGGGGATCCGTCGCTGCTCCAGCTTTTTAAAATGGCCAATCTGCTGAAGCTGGCGCCGAATATAACCCTGATATTTGATGCTGATATTCACTTGTTCCGCTTCCTCGGGGCTCAAATCCGGTCGTTCCGGATCCACCGCCTCCAAAAGGGTATAGGAGAGCTCCGGCCGGCGAATCAGATCTGCCATAATCACACCGCTATGGACCCGGGCGCTGCCGGCCCGGTCCAGAATCTCATTTAGCGTTTCCGTGGGAGGCAAAGAAAGCTGCTCCATCCGGGCCACTTCCTCCTCGATATGCTTCCGTTTCGCTTCCAGGGCTTCAAAACGATCCCGGCTGATCAGGCCCACCTCATAGCCCAGGGGCGTCAGCCGCAAATCCGCATTATCCTGGCGGAGCAGAAGACGATATTCCGCCCGGGAGGTCATCATCCGATAGGGCTCCCGGTTCTCTTTGGTCACTAAATCATCGATTAAAACCCCCATATAGGCCTGGGAACGGTCCAAAATCAAAGCCTCCCGCCCCTGGACCAGGGCCGCGGCGTTGAT
>CACZSB010000158.1 GCA_902783765.1 uncultured Lachnospiraceae bacterium | reverse complement strand
CACCCTGGCCCTTAAAACCATTCTTCAGGGGGAGGAGGGCTTTTCCGTATGCGCCACCGGCAGCTGCGGCCGGGAGGCGGTGGAGCTGCACCGGGCCTTTCAGCCGGATGTGCTTTTAAGCGACATCCGCATGCCCTACGAAAAAGCGGCGACCGAAGGCCCCGGGGCCCCGGAGCATGCCGGGGGCCTGGAGGCGGCAGAAGAGATCCTAGGGCAAGATCCGGAGGCCTGCATCCTGCTGCTTACCACCTTTTTGGACGATGCCTATATTATCCGGGCCCTCCGCATGGGGGTCAGCGGCTACCTGTTGAAACAGGATTATGCCAATTTGGCGGCAGCCATCAGGGCCGCCGCTGCGGGGCAAAGCGTATTCGGCCAGGAGATCACGGCCAAAATGCCCTTGCTGATCAGCAAAGAGGCGGAGACAGAAAAGACTGCCGAATCATCTCAAACCCTGTCAGCCAAAGCGGCCCTGAGCCTGGGCCTGACAGAACGGGAATACGAGCTCTGCGGCCTGGTGGCAGAGGGGCTTTCCAATAAGGAAATAGCCGAACGCCTGTATTTAAGCGAAGGCACCGTGCGGAATTATTTGACCAATATCCTGGAAAAACTACAGCTGCGGGACCGCACCCAGCTGGCGGTGTTTTTCTTAAGAGGCAAGGCATAAGGAGTGTGGGGCGGTGCGTTTTCCCCGGCGAAAAAAACATATGATTCTTTTATCCCTGCTTTGCTTGTCGGCGGGGCTTTTTGCCCTGTCCGGCTGTGGCCGGGGCGTGGGAGAGTCGGGGCCGGATAAGGCCTGGGACATGGTGAAGGCCTTAAATCCGGGATGGAACCTGGGGAACAGTCTGGAAATACAAAATCTGGATTATGGCTTTGTGGGCAAGGACGCCTATGATGCGCCGGATTTCGAGGCGGTGGAAACCCTTTTGGGCAATCCGGTCACCGGCAAGAGCCTTTTTCAGGCCCTGGCGGACCGGGGATTTAAGGCGGTGCGGATCCCCGTTTCGTTTTATAATCATTTAATCGAATCTCAGCCCCAGGAGACCCTGTCTGACGGCAGCACCCTTTATCATCCAGGGGAAACCATCGATCCGGATTGGCTGGCCCGAATCAAAGAATTGGTGGACTGGGCGCTAGAGGCGGGGCTTTATGTGGTGATTAACGACCACCATGACACCAGCATGTGGATGAATATTTCCTGGATTTATGCCGAAAAGCAGGAATTGGAGGCACAGCTGGCCCCTTTTGTGAATATCTGGACCCAGTATGCGGCGTATTTTAAGGATTATGACAGCCGTCTGCTTTTTCAAAGCACCGGAGAAATCGTCAATAAAAGGAGAAGCTTTGAGGCCTCGGATTGGCGGGATTTCCGAACGGCCCACGATTTTAATCAGGCTTTTATCGATGCAGTGCGGGCTACGGGAGGAGAAAACACCCGCCGCTTTCTGATTCTACCCACCTATGCAGCCAATGCGGGGATCCTCTTTGTGGACGAGAGCTTTTATATCCCCTATACCGACAACGTGGATGACAAATTGATTTTCTCGGTCCATAGTTATGCCACGGATCCCCAGGAACTGGCCTGGTGCTTTCAGACCCTCTACGGCCGGGCTCAGGCATATGGCCTGCCCTTTGTGGTGGATGAATGCGGCCCTATGGTCAATGATCCGCCGGATGTGCGGATCGGCAGCTGCTATGCCCTGGCTTATGAAGCGGAAAGATACGAGGCGGCGGTATTTCTGTGGGATGCAGGGGTGGGAGAGATAGGCTTTGTGGACCGGCTAAAGACCATGGAAACGGGCACCCTGGCTTATGTGGAAGGCTATGATTATAACGGAGAAAGATTCGCCGTAGATTCCGCCGCCGCAGTGGAGGCCCTTTTCAGGGGGAAGGCGGAGGCCCCGCCCCTCACGGAGGAGGAGAAGGCCGATCTTTTATCCGGAGAGATAAAAACAGTGCCCTTTGCCTATCTTGACAAAAAGGGGGCGGAGTCGGAAAATGAGTACGGATTTTACCTGCGCAGCGGCAGCTATACCGAAACCAACGAGGAGGCGGCCCGGCCGGAGACCATTTACGCACCGGCCCCCAAAAACTATGCCTGCCTGTATCCCTATGTTCAGGTAAAGGGCCTGAAACTTCAGGCCCGGCTGCCGGAAAATATGCGGGTGGTTTTTCGGGAATTGGATGAAAAGGGCCGCTTTTTGCGGCAGAAATATATCACCGCCTCGGGAGGCTGGTATGTGGCCTCGGAGGATGCCTATCTGGCGGCTGTCTATTTCAGAGATGATACGGGAAGCCGCAGCTTTGAGGATTATATAGCCGCCGTAAAAAGCGGTGAGCTGGCTCTTTATGCCCCGGAGGAATAAGAGGGGCTATAGCGCCAAAAACCACATGTAAGGAGAGATTATGCAGAAATTACTTTGGAAGCCCTCGGAAGAAATCAAAAACAGCTGCCGCATGGCGGATTTCATGCGTTATGTAAATCAAAGCCGGGACCGGCATTTTACGGAATATAAAGAATTATATGACTGGTCCGTGGCGGATATCCCTGCTTTTTGGGAGGATCTCTGGCACTACTTCGCTATTATGGCCTCCCGTCCCTACGACATGGTGGTGGATGATTTAAGCAAATTTCCCGGAGCCCGCTGGTTCCCCGGAGCCCGGCTCAATTATGCGGGAAATATGCTTCGCTATTGCGAAGGAGAAGAGACCGCCATTATCTTCCGGGGAGAGGATTATCTCCGCCGGGTTTTAAGCCGCCGGGAAATAAAGGAACAGGTCTGGCGGCTGGCGGAGGCTTTCCGCCGGGAGGGTATAAAACCCGGGGACACGGTGGCCGGCTATCTGCCCAATCTGCCGGAAACCATTGTAGCCATGCTGGCGGCGGCGGCGGTGGGAGCCGTCTGGTGCTCCTGCGCCACGGATATCGGCCCCGGGGCGGCGGCGGATCGGCTGGGCCAGACGGAGCCGAAGATCCTGATAAGCGCCGATGGCTACCGCTATAAAGGAAAAACCTTCTCCACCCTGGAAAATGTGAAGGAGCTGGCGGCCCGGGTCCCCTCCCTGAAGCGGGTGGTGGTGGTTCATTATGCCGGAGAGCCGGAATTGACGGATCTGCCCCTGGCCCTTTCCTGGGAGGATTATCTGGCCCCCCTGCCTGATCATTTCGAATATGAACAGGTGGAGGCTTCTCATCCCTTGTTTGTGATGTTTTCCTCCGGTACCACCGGCAAGCCCAAATGCATGGTGCAGTCCCATGCCGGCATTCTGGTCAATCAGTTAAAGGAACTGACCCTTCACTGCAATATCCAAAAGGGCAGCAGGCTCCTGTATATCACCACCTGCTCCTGGATGATGTGGAACTGGCAGGCGGCGGCCCTGGGCACCGGGGCGTCTCTGGTGCTCTATGACGGCAATCCTTCCTATCCGGACAACGCCGCCATCTGGAAGGTGCTGGAGGAGGAAGAAGTAACGGATTTCGGTCTTTCCGCCAGCTATATCCACATGCTCATAGCCCAGGGCTTTTCTCCCCGGGAGCATGCGGATCTTTCGAAGCTGCGGGCCATTTCCCAAACCGGCTCCGCTCTGTCCGATGCGGGCTGGGATTTTGTATACCGGGAAATCAAGGAGGATTATCATTTCAATTCCATCGCCGGTGGTACGGATATTAACGGCTGCTTCGGCATCGGCAATATGATGATTCCGGTGTATGCCGGGGAACTGGCGGCCATCGGTCTGGGGGAAAAGGTGGAATGCTATGACGAAAAGGGCCGCTCCATCCGGGACCGGGAAGGGGAGCTGGTCTGCGAAAAGCCCATGCCCTCCATGCCTCTTTATTTCTGGAACGACCCCGACGGCAGCCGTTACCACAATGCCTATTTTGATGTATATCCCGGCGTCTGGCGCCACGGGGATTATGTGATTCTCCATGGCAACACCGGGGGTCTTTCTTTTTGCGGCCGCAGCGATTCCGTTTTAAAGCCCAGCGGCGTCCGCATCGGCACCGCGGAAATCTACAATATCGTCAACGAGCTCCCCGGGATAGAAGATTCCCTGGCGGTGGGCCAGAATCATGAGGGGGATCAGCGCATCATTCTCTTTGTAAAATGCAAGGAGGGGATCAGCCTGAGTGAGGAGCTAATCAAAAGCATTAAAACGGCCCTGCGAACCAAAGGCTCTCCCCGGCATGTGCCGGCTATTATTCTGGAAACCCCGGAAATTCCCGTGACCTTAAACGGAAAGAAGGTGGAAAGCGCCGTGACAAATATCCTGAACGGCCGCCCCGTAGGGAACCGGGATGCCCTTTTAAACCCCGAAAGCCTGGGCTTTTATGAATCCGCCGAAAAACTACCTTTCCTTCGGTGATTTTATCTCGCAGATACAGCACATCATGGCGAGATAGAGCATCTTGGCCACATAGAAAGGCCGAAGCTTTGCTTTTATATCCATGAGTTCACCTCATTCCGTTTGTAACGCTGTGACAGGAACGCTCCGCCAGTAGGGACGGTTCTCTCTGACACTTTTCATCAAAAGTTGTCAAGGAGAACCGTCCCTGGTGACAACATTCCTTTTGCGGATGGCGCCCAGGATGGGATACCAATCATGCAGGCCCCTGTGCTATACTGTGCGTATGCCGGGCCCCGAAGCCCTTGAGAATTCGGTATGGAGGAGGAACATCATGGACAAACAAGCGCTGGCTGCCCTGTTTGATAAGTACATTAAAAAACTCCGGATCACACCGGAATGGGATATAAAACTTGAATTGGTGGAAGATTCGGCATGGCCGAAAACAGGCGATTTTAAAATTGATTGTGATGACAGAAAAGCTATTTTGCTTTTGAATGTGGTCAATCCGAAGCAGGAAAACATGGAAGAGGTCATCATTCATGAGCTGATGCATATCAAGATGTACCCCTTGGACCAGGTGACGGAAT
>CACZSB010000157.1 GCA_902783765.1 uncultured Lachnospiraceae bacterium | reverse complement strand
TTCGTGCCATTCCAAGATGGAAGTTCGTGATGTATCCTCTGAGGAAGAAAGAAACGAAACAGTTCTAAATTCAGAGCACTTACAGACATTGACTATTGCAAATGATTCCGAATTGGAGATAATTAGTAGTATTCAGGAGAAATATCCATTTTACTGTGAATATCCAACGGAAAAAGGATTATCAATTTTAGTATATCAGATGGCAGAGAATAGTCATATGTATTCCCTGGTTCCTGACAAAGAAGATCCGGTAGATTTTTACCCCTGGAATATCGGAGCCACATTGACTGCCTCACAGATTAAAGCACTACTGTCGTTCTACAATTTGAAGGATGAAGATATTATTTTGCACTACTGCCCTTGTCCTATCAGTAGCTATTTCGGCTCCCGGAGTGTTGATGGAAGTGTACAAGCTCTATTTGATTATAAATATGCGGTGGGAAAAAATGTTACGAAAACACCCGATATTCTAATACCATAGATTTTAGGTGTGCGCCGTTATTTCTGGACCAGCAATTATCTGGAAGGGTTGAACAAGAACTTAAGAGCCGATCCAATGTCATCAGCGTCTTCCCCAATAAGGTTTCATTGCTCAGACTGATGGGTAGCGTCCTGCTGGAGCAGAATGAATGGATTAGTTCTCCAGAACTCTCTCAGTTATTGTTACTACTCGCATGATGGGTTGAAGGATTATTAGGAGAGGCGTAGGGCTTCTCCTTTTTCTAAGCATCCTTCCCGAGACGGAAAAGGCGGGATGCCAGGAAAACCATAAGCAGCCCCAGACAGACACCGGAAAAATCGATGAGCACATCCCGAAACTCGCCGCTGCGGCCCGGAATAAAGGTCTGAATGCTTTCATCCGCGGCGGCAGTTATCAGACCAAACAGCGCCGGAAAAAGCAAGCTTCGAAGGGGCGGGGCCAGTCGCTGCCAGCCCCCAGGGGCCCATTTGTGGCGGGAGAGCAGGCCCAGCAGTAGGCCCAGTATGGTAAATTCCGTCAAATGGCCCAGCTTTCGTAAAAGTCCGTGGGACAGGGCCGGAAAGATGCGCTGGAGAAAAAGCAGAAAGGATTGGCTCTCCCTTGTGGAAGCCTCCCCATTTTGTAGGGAATGCCAGAAAATAAAGGCCGTCCAGACCAGGGTCAGCAACCCCAGGAGGCAAAAGCTTCTCTTCTCTGTTTTTGCAATGGCCATGACGCCCCCCTTCCGGCAAATCTCCCCGTATCATACGAAAAAAAGCCGGGAATGGCAAGTCCGCCCCGGCCCTTTTGATATGGGCCGGGATATGATATACTGCAAAAAGCAAATGAAAGGAGGGGCAGCCATGACATTTTCCAGTCTGGAAGAGGCCAGAGCCCATTTTAATAAGGACCACTTTGCCCGGGAAAGCGGGGTGGTTTTGGAGGAGCTGTCGGAGGGGGCGTCCCTTTGCAGCATGGCGATCACGGAGCATCATTTGAATGCCCTGGGGAATGTGATGGGAGGCGCCATTTTTACCCTGGCGGATATGAGCGGCGGCGCCGCCGCTAACAGCCTGTATTTCCCCACGGTGACCCAGCAGATCAGTATGAATTTTCTAAGCCCCTGCCAGGGGAAAGTGCTATATGCCCGCGCCCGCTGCCGCCGCAGTGGCAGGGTGAGCTGTATTGTGAATGTGGATGTGTATGATGAGCTGGGCACCGATGTGGCCCAGTGCATTTTTACGGGCTACAAGCTGCCGGAATAAAGGAAGAACATGGAAAAGACCATTAGCATACTGGGCTCCACCGGCTCCATCGGCCGCCAAACAGTGGATGTGATTGAAAAAACCCCCGGGGCCTACCGGGTTCTGGCCCTGGCGGGGGGCCGAAATGTGGCTTTAATGGAAAAGCAGATCCGGGCCCTGGGCCCCCGGATGGTGTGCATGACGGACCCGGCAGCGGCGGCAGATCTGGCCGTAAAAACCGCAGATCTCCCTGTGAAGATTTTGGCGGGGACGGAGGGGCTGGAGCCCCTGATCGAGGGCGAAATCGCTGATATTTACGCCATTTCCCTGTCCGGCATGATGGCCCTTCGGCCGGTGCTTTGCGCCATCAAAACCGGCGCCCGAATCGCCCTGGCCAATAAGGAATCCATTGTGACCGCCGGAGAAATTATGTTCCGGGCTCTGAAAGAATCCGGAGCGGAGCTGATTCCCGTGGACAGCGAGCACAGTGCTGTTTTCCAATGTCTCCAGGGGGAGGAATCCGCCGCCCTCCGGCGTATCTGGCTCACCGCCTCCGGGGGCCCCTTCCGGGGCAAAAAGCGGGAGGCGCTGGCCGCGGTGACCCCGGAGCAGGCCCTGCGGCATCCCAATTGGTCCATGGGGGCCAAAATCACCGTGGACAGCGCCAGTCTGGCCAACAAGGGCCTGGAGGTGATGGAGGCCCACTATCTCTTTTCCGCGGATTATGATCAGATCCAGGTGGTAATCCATCCCCAGAGCGTGATTCATTCCATGGTGGAGTTTTCTGACGGTGCTGTGAAGGCGCAGCTGGGCACCCCGGACATGCGCCTGCCCATTCAATATGCCCTGGGCTATCCCCGGCGGGGCGAAAGCCTAAGCCAGGGCCTGGATTTTTCTGCCCTGGGGGGCCTGAGTTTTGAGGCGCCGGATCTGGAAACCTTCCCGGCTTTGAGCCTGGCTTACGAGGCGGGGCGCCGGGGCGGAACCCTGCCCACGGTCTTTAATGCCGCCAACGAGCTGGCGGTGGCCCGCTTCTTGAAGGGTGAGCTGCCTTTCCTGGCCATCCCGGAGCTGCTCCAGGGGGCCATGGCCCGCCACCGGGCCCTGGAGGATCCTTCCCTGGAGGATATTCTGGATACGGAGCA
>CACZSB010000156.1 GCA_902783765.1 uncultured Lachnospiraceae bacterium | reverse complement strand
TTTACCCCCCTGCCCGGATATGAGCGTTGGATCACCCCCCTGACGGGCGCCTTGTCCCTGCAGATAGACGGCGGGGCGGAACAGCCTTTAAGCCCTTACGAGATCTTTACTTTTGACGGGGCCGCCGATACCTTGGGGCGGGGGCTGTGCACGGATTTTAACTTGATGATCCGCCGGGGCCAGGTCTTGGGCAGGATGGATGCGGTGCAGCTGGATCAAGACCTCCGGCCCCTTCCCCTGCTGGAAGGCGCCCGGGATATCCTTCTCTTCTGCCCGGAGGCGGATTGCACCATTCAATTCCCTGGGGGAAAGACCTCCCTGCCCGCCGGTCAGGCCCTGCTAGCGGAAACCGGCGGCGGGCTTACTCTTTCCGCCCGCTCGGAAGTCCCGGCCCATATCCTGATTACCCAGGCAGGGCCCGTAAAAAGTAGCTACGGGTGAATTAAGTCATGCATGGAATAAAAATACAATTATATCTGCTGGCTCTGGGACTTGTTTTGCTCCTGGCCGCCTGTCAGGCTGCTCCTGAAATAAAGGAATCCGGCGGCCGGGAAAGCGACGGCATGCCCCAGGTCGATATCACTACCACCGCCGGCATTGCCCCCGAAACAAAGCTCAGCCAGACCACGGCCCAAAGCACGGGCGCAGAAGAAGGGATTTATGACCTGGATCTGACCGGCATGGGCAGCAGCCTGGTTTATGCCAACGTGTACGATATGATGATGAACCCCAGCAAATACCTGGGCAAGCACATCCGTATCCGGGGCAATTTCGCCACGGCCTCCGTGGGGGATGTGGTATATTTTGCCTGCATTATCCCCGATGCCACCGCCTGCTGCTCCCAAGGCCTGGAATTTGTGCTGGCAAAGGAGCGGGCCTATCCCGCAGAATATCCGAAGGAAGGGACGGAAATCACCATCAGCGGAATTTTCGACATTTATTATGAGGGAAATCAGGCCTATTTCCACCTGAGGGATGCGGAAATGCAGGAGTAAAGGAAGTCAGCGGACATATCCCATGAAAATCATTATCGTATGCAGTCTGCCCGGGGATTTTGACTTAAAGCAGCCCTGCCGACGGGAAGATTTTGCGGCCATGCAGGAGACTTACCGCCAGGCAAACCTGCGACAATACATCCCGGGCCCTACGGCCCAGGCCACTTACACTTATTATTGTAGCCCCCTTCCTGCTGCCCGCCAAACTCTTTTGCAGGAGTTTGGGGGAGTGGCAATAAGCGATAAATATTCCTGCTATTTGGATGAGCCCTTTCTGCCTCCTCCCGAGGGCCTCAAAGACGCCGCCCCCTTTGACCGCTGGCTGAAAGAAGCCCAAAAAGCCTTTCGGAAAAGCAAGGCCTTTTCCGGAGAATATGCCCAGACTGAAGCGTTTTTGAATGAATTAGAACACTGTGGCAAGGATTGCGTCCTTCTCTCCCATCCGGAGCGGATCCGCCTGCTTCTCTCCCTCCTGCGCCGGCGGGGCTATCTGATTGAAAAGCCCAGACTCTTCGGCTTCCAATCATTAGACCGGATCCGGGCTACCAAAAAATCGCTCCACTGCGGAGGCTGCCAGCACAACTGCCTGCTTTCCGAGGCCAAATGCCCCATCGGCCAGGACAAGGAAAGAATGCAGAAAAATAAGCACAGGTGAAAAATATGTTTCTATTTCAAATGAGCAACTATGATAAAACTACCCTGGACGCCGAGGCAGAGGCCATCCTCTGTCAATGTTTAGATACTCAAGTCCGTCGACGCTCACCGAAGTCATGGAGAGTATCGGATTACATTCATAGTTTTTCCCCCTATATCGGCCTTTTCCTGATGGCTCTAGGTCTATTTGTATTGATTCTATTCATGAATGAAGCAAGCGGCTCCAGATTGAGAGCGGCGATTGTATCTATTGTTTTGGGTGTCATACTATTTTGGGGCGGACGAAAGAAAAACGGATATATTATAACTAAAATAATCGCAAGAAAGTGCCTGAAACTCTTTCGGTCCTTGGACTATACCAATCAACCCTGCAATCTTCATTTTAATGAAAATGGAATGAATATTGCTTCTGCTCAGGAAGAAAAACTTATACCATATAATCAAATGCTGGACATCATCGAATCAGAACATCTTTGGCTTTTAGACTTTGGAGACATAAAAAAACCCATGATGATTCTGCTGCAAAAGCAGGATTTAATTTCCGGCGATCCCCACGAGTTTATGCCGTATATCCGTCAAAAAATCAGCGCCGGATAATCCTCT
>CACZSB010000155.1 GCA_902783765.1 uncultured Lachnospiraceae bacterium | reverse complement strand
CCGATGCAAAGGGGATCCGTTTCGTGAAAGGAGCGGATCAGCTGCCAGGTTTTGTCCCGGGAGCCGTCGTCCACAAAGAGCACCCGGCTCTCCTCCGAGGCCAGGCCCTTGCGGATCATTTCCTTCAGCTCCGCCACAAAAATAGGCTGGGTGGCGGGCAGACATTCCTCCTCATTGTAGCAGGGGACGATGATAAATAACTTCTTTCCGCTTTCCATGGTTTACAGGACCCCGCAATAGGCCACGCCCAGGGCATTATGCCCCGTATGGGCGCCGATGGTGGGATTCACCTCATCAATGCTTATCACCTTCAATCCCAGCTCCTTTTCAATCTGGCCCGCAAATTCCCGGGCCTCCGCCTCCGCCATGGTATGAACCACGGCGCAGACCGTCTTGGCGGGATCCAGTTTTTTCAGCTGCTCCAAAATGGTCTTTTTCCCTGCCTGACGGCCCCGGACCTTGGTGAACGGCACAATAAGCCCCTTTTCAAAATACAGGATGGGTTTGATATTCAGCACCGTGCCCACGGCGCCGCTGATGGGGGAAAGCCTTCCTCCCCGCACCAGATAATCCAGGTGATCCACTAAAAAGTACACATTGGCGCTGCTTTTCAGTTCCTCTGTAAGCTGCACCACCTCGTCAAAGCTTTTGCCTGCCTTCTTCAGAGCCACCGCCTGACGCACCAAAAGGCTGATGGGGGCGCATTCCAGCCGGGAATCCACCACATGGATCCGGGCGTCCTTGTACTGTTCCATGAGTTCCGAAGCTTCGTTGCACACCGTATTGTAGCTGCCGCTGCAATCCGCCGAGGCCATGTAGACGATCACATCAAAGCCGTCCAGCACCGCCTGCTCCATAATACCCCGGACCCGGTCCGGATTGCAGCCCATGGAAAAGGCCCGCTCCCCGGCGGCCAGCCGGGCAAAGAAATCCTCGCTGCTTAACTGGTTGCCGTCTCCGTAGATCACCCCGTCATTGAAATGATAATACTGGGGCATAATAGCAATCTGCTCCGCCTGGGCAAAGGCGGGGGTCAAATCCGCATTGACATCGGCCATTATTACATAATCTCGCATAATATCTTTCCTTTCTCTCTTAACGGCTGCGTCCCATGGTCAGGGATGCAAAGAATATGAACAGGGCAGTCAGACCCAGATTCAACAGCGTCACCGCCAGGGCCGCCGCCAGGGGCATATCCATCAGCAGGAAGGGAAGAGCCGCCCCCACCACCGGCAGCAGACCGAAATAGAGGAAGATCATCTGTACAATCCCTTTCAGCATCTTTCCCGCATCGGTATTCACAGACATATCGATAAAGGCCCCCACCGCTGTGGAATAGGCCGTCACCGATAAAATGGCGGGAAGCCAGAGCAGGGCCTGACCCATAGGGGCCCCCATAATCAGCAGTCCCAGCACCAGGCTCGGCACCACGTCCAAGGTACAATTGGCCATATCCCCCGCCAGGGAATAAGCCAGCTTTCGGAAGGGGGTTTCCGGAATCAGGTGGAAATACCACATCTTCGTATCCTCCTGAAGAGAATTCCCCAGACTGCGGTAAAAACTCAGTAAAGCAAGACAGCCCACCATCAGCAGATAATCGCTGTCGCTGTTTTTCGATACAAAACGGCAAAGCAGACCGATACCGACGCAGACCACCAGATAGAACTCCAAGGTTTTGCTGAGAAAGCCCAGGTGGCCAAAGCGGAAACGGTTGTACAGAGCCTTGTGCAAAAACACGCTGGCCCCCCAGCCCCGGTTCAGCTCATTGCGGCGGATCCGATCACTCCGATCCTTTTTGCGCTGAATAATACCCTTGCCCTCGGCGGACACCGCTTCCATGATTTCCGCCTTGTCCGAGGTACTCTTTAGGGCTTCCTCATAAAAGTCCACCGGCATCCGCCAGATAAGCCAGCCCAGCAGCCCGCCGCCCAGAATCAGAGCCAGCAGGCAAAGGGCCATCAAGGCATAATTCTTTTCCAGAGCGTACAGGATAAAGCCCTTAATCCAGCCCCAGAAGGGAACCATACGGGAGATGGGCCCGTTAAAGAAGCGGGGCAGGGCCTCCTCCAGGGGAAGAGCCTGCGAATTCATAAAGAGATAAAAGCCCAGCCCCACCAGGCCCAGCACCCCCAGAATCAGGTACTTCAGATTATTCTTCAGGAAGGGCCGACGGGAGGCGCACACATACAGGGCCACCCGAATCAGCTGGGCGGCGCACGCGGTCAAAGCCAACCCCACCATAATAATCGGAAGAGCCGAAAGACCCAGCCCTGTTTTTTCAAGCAGATTTGGCAATTGAAAAACCAGATAAAGGGAGGCCACTATGGAAGCGCCCATCTGGGTCACCGTGCGAAACAGTAAAACGGATTGGGGTTTCAGGGGCGAGGGAAACAGCAGGGCTGCATCCGCCGGCTGAAAGATTTCCGCCCCTTTTTTGGCGGCGCCCATTGCCGAAAACGTAAAAAAGAGTACAATCACAGCCCCCACGGCCAATTCCGCCAAATCCATGGCCTCCATGGGCAATTCCACGGGCTCCTCTTCTGCTTCCACAGGGGCCTCCGTCTGTGTCGGATCCTCCCCTTTGGAAAGCAGGCTGCCGGCTATCAGCCCAATGGCCGCGCCCCCCAGCATAAAGACCAAAAAGACCACCAGAACCCAGGTCTTAAACAGCTTCTTCAAACCATTTTTAATGCTGTGAACAGCATAATACAGAAACAGTCTCATGGATCAAGCCTCATTTTCCCCGGAATGGGTCATATCTTCCGCTGTCAGGTTTTCCGTTACCTCAAAGAAAAGCTCCTCCAGGCTCTTACCGGAGGCTGCGAGCTCATCCCGGCTCACATTGGCCCGGATCTCCCCCTCCTGCATGATGAGGGCCCGGTCCCAAAGCATATCCACGCTGTCAATGATATGGGTGCTGATCAGCATGGTGCGGCGTTTGCTCCGCATTTCTTCTATAAGTTTTTTCAATTCCTTAATGGCGTGGGGATCCAGACCGATCATGGGCTCGTCCATCATCAGCATTTCCGGCTCCGGCAAAAGGCCCAGACAAAGATTCAGCTTCTGCTGCATGCCCTTAGAGAGCTCGTCCCCAAACTTTTTGTTTTTATCTTCCAGCTCAAAACGGGTCAGGAGCTCGTGGAGCCGATCCTTGTAATCCTTCAGTTTATAGGCCCGGGCCAAAAACTCCATGTGCTCATACACCGTCAGATTGGGATAAAGGGCGGGAATCTCCGGCACGAAGCCCAGAATCCGTCTAGCCTCCACGGATTTATTGGGCAGGCCGGCCACCAGGATTTCTCCTTCATAACGGAGGAATCCGATTATGGATTTCATTATGGTGCTTTTCCCCGCCCCGTTGGGCCCCAGCAGCACGGTGACGCTGCCCGGATCCAGATGAAAGCTTACATCCCGGCAGGCCAGGGTCTTGCCGTATTTCTTGGTTACATGAGATACATTCAGCATATAATGGCTCCTGAATATTATTTTGAAAGGGTTTTGGAAGGTATAAAGACCTTTTTTGCTCGGCCTGTCAATTAATCCCGCATCTTCCCTTGTCCTCAAAAGCATAACAAAAAGATAAGGGCAAATCAAGCAATTCCCCCGGCGGAAAAGCCCCTTTTATTTCCCTTAAGCTGGCAAAATAGTGGCCGTTTACATCGGCTTTCCCGATCCGCAATCTCTGCAAGTATTTTGAGAAGTTAAGAGTTAAGCGGTGCGATGGAAGCGTTCAATGACGAATACCGTCTGAATGATTGAGTTATCAAACTTTCAAGTTAACTATTAGCAGAATAACATCGTGAAGTCAAGGTTTTTTTGAAATAAAAACTTTGCCGCCGGCAGCGGCCTGGATGAATAGGGTATGAAGAAGCGGATTAAGCGACGCTTAAGCAGAAAAGCTCTGAGGAGCTTTTCCAGCCCAGGGATTCCCGTGGGTAATGATTGATAAAGGCGCAGGCCTCCTCCACTTCATTTTGAGTCACGCCTTCAAGGCTTATGCCTTTAGGAAAGAAGCGCCGGATCATCCGGTTTTGATTCTCATTCCTTCCCCGCTCATAGGAAGAGTAGGGATGGCAGTAGTAAAGCTTCGTGCGCTTCTCCGAAGAGAAGAAGCTCTTTTCCAATTCCTGGCAAAGGGAAAACTCGGTGCCGTTATCGACGGTGATGGACTTAAAGGTTCTCTTAAAGCGATCCGGCCCGATGGCCTTTTCAATGCGATCCAGGATCCTCACCACGCTTCCGGCACTATGATCCGGAACCAGGAAGGCTAATTCAAAAAGGCTTTTTCTTTCCGTGAGGGTAATAAGACAGGGGCCCTTCCCCTGTCGGCCAATTACGGAATCCATTTCCCAGTGTCCGGCCTCCAGGCGCTGGTTAATGGCTGTCGGCCGCTTCTCGATGCTTTCTCCAGCCGGAGCCCTGCGGGCCCGGACTTTATGATAGCGCTGGCGCTTGCCTTCCTTCATGATCAGATCCTTGCTGGAGAGTTTGAGAAAAACGCCCTTCTCGATATAGCTGTAGAGCGTCACCTTGCTGAAGGGCACGGTAAAGCCTTCCCGCCTCGCCTGGGCTATGGCAGCAGCCGGAGCGAAGCGTTTCTTCTTGTCCTTGTTTCCGCTCATCAGCTCCTCCAGCTTATCGGCCAGCCTCCGGTCAAATCCGATCTTTAAGGCCGGGCCTTTGGAACGAAGGTTCTCCTGGTAACGCTGTTCGGCTATGTCCGGGGAATAGGCGGGAAGCATTTTCCAGGTGTCCCCGTCCAGGCGTTCATAGAACCCCCT
>CACZSB010000154.1 GCA_902783765.1 uncultured Lachnospiraceae bacterium | reverse complement strand
CCCCAGGGCTTGACCCGCTCCGCCGGACAGACAAAGCCTTCCGGCAGATCCTCTTTTTCCTGGAAGGCATAGGCCACTTCCATAATCTTTTCCGCCCGTTTGCCGATAATACGCTTAAAATCCTCTTCCAGAGAGTGACGGATAATGAAGACCACCTTTTCGAAACCCGCCTCCCGGGCGTCGTAAAGGGAATAATCCAGTATTATCTCGCCGGCGGGGCCTACCCCGGCCAGTTGCTTGATTCCCTGGCCATAGCGGCTGCCGATTCCTGCGGCCATGACTGCCAAAACAGGTTTTTTGCCCATAAGAAAAACACCTCCTGCTTTCTGTAGAAAACGAGCGTATTATACAATGTTTTTCTCATAAAATCTACTTTATAAAACGATTGTTTTTTGTGGCGGGCTGTTCTATACTATACGAGGTTTATTTCGTCCTTTTTCGGGAGGGATTTTTGATATGATGAGAAAAAAGTTTTTTACACTGTTTCCCCTGATGCTGGTGGCCGCTGCCCTGATCCTTTGCGGTCACAGGACCGATGCTGCCCTGATAGACAACGGCACCTTCGCCGAGGGTGTCTATCTGGGTGAAGTGAATCTGGGGGGGCTGACCATGGAGCAGGCCCGGGAAGCGGTTCAGGCCTATCTGGAAGAAATGTCCCAGAGCATCTTTACGGTGGAAGTCCGCGATTATCTGGAGGAAGGCCAGGAAGGCGAAGGTGCCCTGCTGGAAAAATACGAAGTCACCATGAAGGATCTGGGCTTTTCTTGGTCCGTGGATGATTCCCTGAAAAAGGCCCTGGAATACGGTCAGAAGGGCCGCCTGGTGGAGTTGTATAAAAACCGTCAGGATATGAAGTATGATCAGGTTTCCGTGCCCCTGGAGTTTACCCTGCGGATGGATTCCATCCGTACCTTTATAAACAAGGAAGTGTCCAAGGCCAATTGCCCGGCGCAAAACGCTGTGCTGACCCCTAAATATCCCAATCTGGTCATCACCGAGGATGCTCACTACGGCATCGAAGTGAATGTTTCCAAAACCGTTTCCAAAATCCTTTCCCTTTTCGAGGAAGGCATTCCGGAGGAAATGGTTTGCAGCGCTGTGATTAATTACGAGGAACCCAAATATACCGCCAAGGATTTCGAAGGGGCCACCTCCCTGATTGGGGAAAAGGCCACCTATGTCAATCTGGCCAACGTGGATCGGAACAAAAACGTGGCCCGGGAGATGGAATTATTGAACGGTCATGTGGTCATGCCCGGAGAAACCTTCTCCGTGAAGGCTGCGGTGGAACCCTTTACCAAGGCCAATGGATATTACGAAGCCGGTGCCTTCCAGGACGGCCGTACCGTTAAGGAAATGGGGGGCGGCGTCTGTCAGGGCAGCACCACCCTTTACGGGGCCGTGCTCCAGGCAGAGCTGGAGGTGGTGCGTCGCTTTAACCACTCCATGATGATCGATTATGTGGATATCTCCCAGGATGCCGCCATTTCCGACGGCGAAAAGGGCAAGGATTTCCGTTTCCGCAATGACGGGGACACCCCGGTCTATATTGAAGCCTATATGGAAGGCCAGGAGGTGATGGCCCGCCTGTACGGCAAGCCCAGCGATCGGAAGGTAACCCTGATCTCCGAGATTCAGAAGATTACCCCCAAGCCCACCTATGTGCTGGATTCCAGCAAGAATCCCGGTACCCCCACCGCCACCGGCGCCATATGCCCGGAGGTCTACTCCACCCTGACCAAGGTGGTAACGGTGAAGGGTCAGGAGGTGGAGCGCACCCTGCTTAACAGCGATTATTACCGTTCCGGTATTTATACCGTGACCCTTGGCAGCAAGGGCCTTGGCCTTTATACCATCAACCAGGGTGGCCGGGATGTGCTTTTCGACGGAAACGGCAACCAGCTGTTGGTGGACAGCAAAGGGATTCCCTTCTATAACGGCAGCAACGGCTATCTGTTGGTCAAGTATTACAAGTGCGACAAGTTCGGTCTGGCCATCCTCAACGAGAACGGCAAGCCCATTTCCAACGGTGTAAAGCCGGTGGAAACCACCACGGCGGCTGAGACCACCACCCCCGATGAAACCACCACTCCTGCCGATACCACCACACCGGCGGATACCACCCCGGCTCCTCACACCCACAATGAAGACAATGTGGAGGTGATTTGTATCCGGGAAAACGGCAAGGTCTACAGCCGGGAGATTGTCTCCTGCACAGAGGACGGCACAGTCATCCGCTCCACGAATCTGTTGGAGATTGAGGAATCTGCCCTGATCGGCCAGTCCGTCACCCTGGCCGGCAAGGCCGCCAGCAACGTTAAGGACGGCAACGGCTTTGTCTGGTGGATGAAGAATGCAGACGGCGGTGCCGAGGTCAAGGCCGACGATATCGACCTGGACGCCTCCATCGTCACCGATATTCTGGTGGCCAATGAGAAGACCATTATATTCATTGTCAATGTGGTGCCCAAGGGCAATTGACGATTCCTGGTCCGGCGGTGTCCGGGCAAAGAAAAAGGACGGTTCCGCGGGATCGTCCTTTTTTGATTTCTTTCTTCCTTATGGTTATTCTTTTTTCTTCCGTCCCAGGGGCAGCTTGTCTTTCAAATCCTTCAGGGGCAGTTTTTCCGCAATATCCGATAAAAGATTTGCACTGCGCACATGCTCGTCGCTCATGAAAAAAAGGGCCAGGGTGTCAGGTCCCACATGGGCTCCGGTCACCGGTTCATAGCAAACTGTCAAAATCTCCTTCGGGGGCTTTTCCAGCCTTAGCAGGGCTTCCAAATACGCCGCATCATCGGGACAATCCGCATGGGCAATGCCCACCGTCTGAATCTCCTCCAGCTCCACAAAGCGGCGGTAGACCTTGGCCAGGGCTTCTACAGATTTGCGGCGGCCCCGGGCCACGCTGAAGGCCACAATCTTTCCTTCCTCATTTCCCTTTAAAATCGGCTTGATATTCAGCACAGAGCCCACCTTGGCGGTGATGCCGGACAGCCGGCCCATACGCCGTAAATGGACCAGATTATCCACCGTAAAGACCTGGCACATCTTTTGAGACATGGCCTCCATGGCCCTGACATTCTCTTCCAGAGACAGGCCCTGTTCCCGCCACTCGGCGCCTTTAAGGGCCACCAGGCCTTCCCCCAGAGAGGCGCTGATGGTGTCCACCACCGCCACGGTGCGGCCGGGAAAACGCTCCATAAGCTCCGCCGCCGCCGACTGGGCAGAATGGCAGGAACCGCTGATGCCCGAGGACATGCTCACAAAAATCACATCCCGCCCGGATTCAAGGATCGGGGTAAAATGTTCCACATAACGATTGGGGGTAATCTGGGAAGTGGACACCTCCCGCCCCTCCCGAATGGCCTGATAAAAGCCATGGCCGTCAAAGCGTTCCGTATCCAGGCATTCCTGCTCCTGACCGTCGATATAGTAATAATAGGGCAGAAAATCCAGTCCCTTCCCCCTTAACAGGGGCGTCGGGATATTGGCAGAGGTATCCGTAACTATAACATACATGTTTTTTCCTCTTTTCCCTGAATATTTAACGGAAGCATAATCTTTTTCCCGTTCAAAGTCAAGTTTTTGCCCCGGAAGGGGTCCCAACGGTTTTATTTTCCCCCCGCCTATGATATAATGAAAACGCAGACATGGAACGTGGAATACAGGCAGTAGAATCCCTGTTCCTTGGCCTGTCAGAAATCGAAAGGAGTGAACGCGATGAATTTCAAACTCACCACAGGAAAGAACTTTGAAACCAGCCCTGCCATGGAGGAATTGCTGGATAAAAAATTAGCGAAGCTGGACCGCTTCTTTACGGCCAACACAGATGCCCATGTATATATGGGCAGCACCAAGGGTGTGGCCAAGGTGGAGATCACCGTCCCTGTCCGTTCCGGCGCCATCCGTTCCGAAAAGAGCGGCAATGACGTGTATGCCCTCATTGATGAAGCTGTGGATTCCATGGAAAAGCAGTTAAAGAAATACCGCAGCAAACTGAAGGATTTTTATCAAAGCGGCAAAACAGATAAATACGAGCCCCAGGAACCGGTGGAGGAAGAAAGCCTCAAAATCGTCAAAACCAAGCGCTTTGCCGTTAAGCCCATGGATGCGGAGGAAGCCTGCCTGCAGATGGAGCTTTTGGCCCATAACTTTTATGTGTTCCTGAATTCCGAATCCGGGGAAGTCAACGTGGTTTATCGCCGCAACGACGGGGCCTACGGTCTCATCGAGCCTCAGCCCGACGAAGACTAAATTCTTCAGAAAACAGGGCAGAAAATGCCGCAGGGGCGACCAACGGTCGCCCCTGCATTCTTTTACATTTCTTTAATCCCAGAGTACGTTCTGAATGGTATGGAGGCCATCGTAGTAAACCTCCGTAACGGATACCATCTGCCCCACATCCGGTGCGTGAACCATCATGGGACGGCCGGCGGAATTATATCCGACAAACATGGTCACGTGACCGCCGCCATTCCAGGTCCGATAGCAGATGATGTCTCCCGGCCGAATGTAATCCATGGAGGGAACCTTCACCCCGGTGCGGGCGATGTTGTAGCTGTAATGATACAGAGGTACGCCGTACTGGGCATAAATGGCCTTCAGGAAACCGGAACAGTCCACACCGGTGGTCAGGGAGGTGCCCCCTGTCACATAGGGCAGTTTGCCCACATAATTCAGGGCGTTGGATACGATGGATCTGCGTTTATCCGAGGTGCCCGCGGGAATCATGCTCCAGTAGTCCCCATAATTCATGGAGGCCTGGGCACGGGCTGCCGCTGCGGATGCCGCTGCACGGGAGGCATCTGCCGCCGCTGCCGCCGCGCGGGAGGCTTCATAAGCGGCCCGGGCCTTGGAGCTTTCAAGATAGGCTTCCCGGCTCTTTGATTCTGCCACGGAGCGATTGTAAGCCGCAATGGATTCGGCTACGCTGCGGGCATAAATGGATTCTTCCACGCTGCGGGAACGGGATTCATCTTTGCTGGAAAGTTCTTCCTGAATGGCCACCATTTCCGCCAGGGAACGCCGTTCGTCTTCAATGGTCACACCGGTCTGAAGCTCCCAGCTTAACGTTACGCTGCTGTTAGGCACATAGCCACAGAAGCGGCCGCCTTCCCCTTCCTTATAAACAATACAGGTGAAATAATCGGTCCGATAATCCACCTCGTATTTTTCACCGCTGTAAATGGTGCCCAGCACATCGGAGTCGCTGTTATCATAACGATAAACCCGCTGCGCGTCCTTGTTAATGGTGGCAAAGGTGGTGGTGGCGTCGCTTAAGATTTCCGCCGCTTCATAACCGCTCAGCAAGAATTCCGATTTCACGTAACCGTTCACATTGCCGGATTCGATATGATACCAGACGCCGTTTTCCGTATACTGACGGGATAAGACCCTGGCGGTATCGTCGTAATAGAGCTTACCCACCTGAGGGGAGGAAACATTGGCCTCCGACCGGACATTCAACCAGGAATTGCCCCGATAGACCACAATGTCCATCTCGCTGTTCTCGGCCATTCTGCGCATACGCAGGGCCCGAAGCAGTCCTTCTTCCAGATCCCCGGCGGTCTCGCTCTTGGCGCCCCGCTCCGTCTGCACATCGATGGTTCTGCGGACATCGGCCTGATTGTTCTTCAGGGCCAGGTACTCTTCCACAGTAAGGCCCGCTGTTTCAGCCGGCGTCTCTGCTTCAGAGGGGTTTTCTGCGGCCTCCTCTGTTGCCCCGTCCTCTGTGGGTTCAGTGCTTTCTTCCGTGGGACTGCCGGCGGTGGTGCCCACCTGAGGACCGGCCTCGGGAAGCGTATCTCCCTCTTCTGCTTTCACAGGCAGATGGGAAGCCAGCAAACTGAAACACAAAAGCCACAGGGCAAAATTCTTAATCGGTTTTTTCATGATAAAACCTCCGTTTTAGTTGGTAAAACCGGATAGTTGCAAGCATTATACTTGTTTTTTGCGAAAAAGTCAAGTTTTGGGTATCGGTCCCAGGGGACAACCACATATAGATGGGATTATGAAAGCCCACACAAGCATGTGGGCTTTACTCCCCGAGCAGGGCTCGAACCTGCAACAACCCGGTTAACAGCCGGGTGCTCTACCATTGAGCTATCGAGGAAGGAGCGGAGAAGAAGGGATTTGAACCCTTGCGCCGCTATTAACGACCTACTCCCTTTCCAGGGGAGCCCCTTCGGCCAGCTTGGG
>CACZSB010000153.1 GCA_902783765.1 uncultured Lachnospiraceae bacterium | reverse complement strand
TTGTTGGAACAGCGGGAAATGGTCACAGGCAGGCCGTAGGTCCTATGGTAGGCCATGACCAGAAGATCCGCTCCGGCCTTGGAGCTGGAATAGGGGGAGCTGGTGTGGAGGGGCGTTTCCTCGGTAAAGAGCAGGTCCGGCCGGTCCAGGGGCAGGTCCCCATAAACCTCATCCGTGGAAACCTGATGATAGCGTTTTATGCCGTATTTCCGGCAGGCGTCCATGAGCACCGCCGTGCCCATGATATTGGTTTCCAGGAAAACTCCGGGGTTTTCGATGGAACGGTCCACATGGCTCTCCGCCGCAAAGTGCACCACCATGTCCGGGTGCTCTTCCTCAAAGAGTTTATAGATCGCCTCTCTGTCACAGATATCTTCCTTCACGAAGCGGAAGTTCGGGGCCTCCAGCACCTCTTTCAGGGTGCTTAAGTTGCCCGCATAGGTGAGCTTGTCCAGACAGATGATCCGGTCCTCCGGGTGCTTTTCCAGTTCGTAGAAAATAAAGTTGCTTCCGATAAATCCGGCCCCGCCGGTGACTAAGATGGTCATTTTCAAATCCTCCTTTTCTTGCCCTCTCCCGGACGCGGGAGAGGGTGGCACGGCGAAGCCGTGACGGGTGAGGGCGACTTGCTGAAATAGCCCGCCGGTTTTCCCCCTTCTCACGGCGGGCTATCAGCCGAGCGCCGGACAATACTTTCGAGGAACATAAAGCGCAGCGTCCTGTTCCGAGAAAGTTTTCGTCCCGGACGCGAGGCGCTTATTGTCCATCAATACATGATCTTCCCTTCCGCCACCTGCATCAAATGCTGGCCGTAGGGGGATTTTCCGTAGCGTTTGGCCGATTCCAAAAGCGCTTCCTTATCGATCCAGCCCTGATTAAAGGCAATTTCCTCCAGGGCTGCAATCTGGGCACTCTGCCGGGTCTCAATGGTCCGCACAAAATTCGTAGCCTCTGCCAAAGAGTCCATGGTGCCAGTATCCAGCCAGGCATAGCCCCGGCCCAGAAGCTGCACATTTAAAGATCCGTCCTCCAGATAAAAGCGGTTCAGATCCGTGATTTCCAACTCCCCCCGTTTACTGGGGCGCACCCTCTTCGCCATTTCCACCACCCGCTTATCATAAAAATACAAACCGGTGATACAATAATTGCTCTTGGGATGCTCCGGCTTTTCCTCCACGGAAATCACCTTGCCCGCCTCATCAAATTCTACAATGCCGAAACGCTGAGGATCCGTCACATAATAGCCGAAAATGGAAGCCCGGCCCGCCTCCGCATTTTCCTTGGCCTTCCGCAGCCGTTCCCTCAGGCCGGCACCGTAAAAGATATTATCTCCCAGCACCATGGCACAGGCTTCCTCACCTATGAACTCCTCCCCAATCAAAAAGGCCTGGGCCAAACCGTCGGGACTGGGCTGGACCTTGTAGGAAAGCCTAAGACCGAACTGGCTCCCGTCCCCTAAAAGCCGCTCAAAATTGGGCAGATCCACGGGGGTGGATATGATCAAAATATCCCGTATCCCCGCCAGCATAAGGGTGGATAAGGGATAATAAATCATGGGCTTATCGTACACAGGCAGCAGCTGCTTGGATGTGACCATGGTAAGGGGGTAAAGCCGGGTGCCGGCGCCGCCGGCCAGAACAATACCTTTCATATCATTTCCTTTCTTTTCCGCAAAGCCAAAAGCTATGCCTTGCTTTCTGATTATGGATTCTCCTGGGAGGCGGCAGGGTCCTCTGCCGTTTCTTCCTCTCCGGGGAGGGTCTCCGCCGCCGTATTCACCGGCTGGCCGTTTTCATCCGTTTCCACCGCTGAACTCTCTTCCGTGGAAGCTTCTTCCGTGGTGGCGGCCCGGGACGCCGCCTCTGCATCCAGCTGCGGCAGATAGCTTTCCCAGGAGCGGTGCAGGGCCTGATATAATTCATCCGAGGAGAGATCCGCCTCCAGCCCCTCAAAGATTTCATGGATTGTCTGAAGCTGCTCCGGCTGTGTCGGATCCAACCGGGACATTTCCAGGAAATCAGCATATGCCTCCCGCAGGGTATCAGAAATGCTTAAATCCCCCCGCAGCGCTTCCAATTCTTCACTGTACCGGGCCACAGCATCGCTGACCGCCCGGGAACGGCGCCGCTCCAGCGTGGGCCACAGAATCCCCGCCGCCACACAAAGCAAGAGGGCCGCCGTTAAAATCACCCGCAG
>CACZSB010000152.1 GCA_902783765.1 uncultured Lachnospiraceae bacterium | reverse complement strand
GGATGTTTCGATCACCACCCCCGCCATGCGGGTAAGGAAGGCCCCCTCTATACCCAGCAGCCGACCGTGGCGGGCCGCCCGGCGCAGAAGCCGGCGCAGCACATAGCCCCGGCCTTCGTTGGAGGGCATAATACCGTCGGAGACCATAAAGGTCACGGAGCGGATATGATCCACGATCACCCGGATGGAAACATCCTTTTTATGATCCGCACCGTAGATTGTCCCTGCCAGCTGACATACCGCATCCCGCAGGGCCTTCATGGTGTCGATATCGAAAACGCTTTCCGCATCCTGCACCACCACAGCCAGCCGCTCCAGGCCCATGCCGGTATCGATATTTTTCGAGGCCAGCTCTTCGTAATGGCCCTTGCCGTCTCCGTTGAACTGGGTAAAAACATTATTCCAGACTTCGATATAGCGGTCACAGTCGCAGCCCACGGTACAATCGGGCTTACCGCAGCCGTATTTCTCTCCCCGGTCGTAATACACCTCGGAGCAGGGGCCGCAGGGGCCAGCACCGTGCTCCCAGAAATTATCCTCTTTGCCAAAACGGAAAATCCGCTCTGCGGGAATGCCTTCCTGCTTATTCCAAATTTCAAAGGCTTCATCGTCCTCCAGATATACGGAAGGATATAGGCGATTGGGGTCCAGTCCGGCGGTGTTGGTCAAAAAGTCCCAGGTCCAGTGGATGGATTCCTTTTTGAAATAATCTCCGAAGCTGAAATTCCCCAGCATTTCAAAGAAAGTCAAATGCCGGGCGGTATGCCCCACGTTATCGATATCCCCGGTGCGGACACATTTCTGACAGGTGGCCATGCGCCGATTAGGGGGAATCTCCTGCCCGGTAAAATAGGGCTTTAGGGGGGCCATGCCGGCGGGAATCAGCAGCACGCTTTTGTCATTATGGGGCACCAGGGAATAGCTGCCCCGGGCCAGATGACCCTGAGCGGCAAAATAGTCCAGGAACATTTGTCTCAGTTCGTTTACACCATACTTTTTCATAAAATATCACCTCATAAGATACTGTCAAACTGTACCACAAATCTTTCAAAAATGCTATAATACCAGCCAGAAAAAATATGGGGAGTTTGTAATGGCAAAATTATATTTCCGCTACGGCGCCATGGGGGCCAGCAAAAGCGCCAATGCCCTGATGGTGAAATACAATTACGAAGAAAGAGGCAAAATAGTCCTTCTTTGCAAGCCTGCCCTGGATAATCGGGATGGGGATCAGCTGGTTCACTCCCGTATGGGGCTGGAAGCCTCCTGTCTTACGGCTGAGGAGCTGCTGGCCCGGGATCCGGCCTTCTTTACCGGCCCGGAAAAGCCGGATTGCATTATTGTGGACGAAGCACAATTTTTAACCGCATCCCAGGTGGAGGCTTTTGTTCGGCTGGTGGATGATTATAAAATCCCGGTTATCTGCTACGGATTAAAAACCGACTTCCGCTCCCTGCTGTTTGAAGGCTCCAAGCGTCTTATAGAGCTGGCGGACGAAATCGAGGAGATTCCCACCATTTGCTGGTGCGGTAAAAAGGCCCGTTTCAATGCCCGCTATGTGGGCAATACCCTGATCCGGGAGGGGGAAACCATTGTCCTGGGGGCCAACGACGCCTATACGCCCCTCTGCCGAAAGCATTATTATGAAGGCAAGCTGAAAAAGGACTAATTCGCCTGTCGTCTCCGATATTGCAGTGGAGTCTTCCCCAGCTCTTTCTTAAAGCTTTCGATATAATAACTGGCGCCGTTGAAGCCGGATTCATAAGCAATCTGACTGATGGATAAATCTGTTTCCTGAAGAAGCTCAATGGATTTAGTAAGCCTGTAGGAACGCAGATAATTCAGAATTGTATCCCCGGTGACCCGCTTAAAGATCCGGCAGCATTCGCTGGTGGAAAAGCCCACCGCCCGGCCCACATTTTCCAGACTCACCGGTTCCTGATAATGTTGATGGAGATAACGAATAATCTCCTGGGTGGTGTCGTGGCCCGGGGCGGCGTCCAGGGTGTTTTTTGCGCCGAACAGAGAAATCAGACTCAGCCACAGGCGGATAATGCGGCTTTGCACCTCCAGCTCGTAGCCGAATTCCTTTTCCTTCATTAAACTGCTGATACCCTTTATTTGACTGAGTACCAGCGCCTGTTCAGGCCGCTCTCTTTTAAGGGCCATATGATCCATGCCCCCCTTCCCCAAAAAAGGCTGCATAAATTTATATTCATAAATACTACCGGGAAAGGAACCGATGAGCCGGGGATGAAAATCCAGGCAAAGATAGGCAGAGTCCGGGTCCCCTTCGGGCTTAGCCATATGAAGCCGGGAAGAGCCCACGAAAAAGCCGTCCCCCTCCCGAACCGTATATTGCTTTCCGTGGGTGTAAAAGGAAATGCAGCCCCGGGTCACCAGATTCAGCTGCAGTTCCGCATGCCAGTGCCAATCGATAAAGCCCCGGGCGCATTCGCTCATTACATAATGATAAACCGCCACGGGAAAGGCATAGGTTCCATGGCGTTTTATCTCCCGCTGATCATCGCACACATTGATGGATATCAAAGGCGGCCTCCTCAAGATTGTTATATTTTATGAATGTATTATGATATATTTTATGGAAAAAGGCAAGTATACTGCAAAATAAGTAATAGAACGAAAATGCCGGGCCAAAGGCCCGCAACAGGAGGTAATGTATGAACTACGGTCGCAGCTTTAATTTCTCTGCCGGTCCCGCCATTATGCCCGAATCCGTTTTGGAGGAAATCCGGGATGAAATGATGAACATGGGCGGCAGCGGCATGTGCGTCATGGAAATGAGCCACCGCTCCAAGGTTTTCGAAGACATCATCCACGAAGCGGAAAAGGATCTGCGGGATCTTATGGGAATTCCCAATAATTACAAGGTGCTTTTCATTCAGGGAGGCGGCACCCTTCAGTTTGCCATGGTGCCCATGAACCTGATGAAGAACGGCCTGGGCTGCTATGTGGAAACCGGAACCTGGTCCAAAAAGGCTATTGCCGAAGCCAAAAAGTACGGCGAAGTCAAGGTGGTTGCCTCCTCCAAGGATCGCAATTTCCTGTATGTTCCGGACTGCTCCGATTTGGATATTCCGGAGAATGCAGATTATGTATATATCTGCGAAAATGAAACCATCAACGGCACCACCTTCAATGAGCTGCCCAACACCAAGGGCCATATTCTGGTATCCGACCAGTCCTCCATGTTCCTCTCCCGCCCCTGCGATGTGTCTAAGTACGGACTGATCTGGGCCGGTGTTCAGAAGAATGTGGGCCCGGCGGGTCTGGCCATCGTGATTATCCGGGAAGATCTGATTCGTGAGGATCTGGCGGATTATGTGCCCACCTATTTAAGCTACAAGACCCACGCCGATGCGGAGTCTCTGTATAACACTCCCAACTGCTGGTCCATTTACTGCTGCGGCAAGGTATTTAAGTATCTGAAGAAGCTGGGTGGCCTGGAGGCCATGAACAAGATCAACGAAGAAAAGGCGGCCCTGCTTTATGATTATTTCGAGCAGAGCAAACTGTTTACCGCGCCTGTGGAGAAGAAGGATCGTTCTTTGATGAATATTCCCTTTGTGACGCCCAGCGCTGAGCAGGATGCGGCGGTGGTGAAGGCCACGGTGGCCGC
>CACZSB010000151.1 GCA_902783765.1 uncultured Lachnospiraceae bacterium | reverse complement strand
GGCTCATATTTACGGTGCGGAGAATAAAAAAGGGACCGTGATTCTTTCTCACGGGATGGGCGTCCCCTCAGACTATTATATCCCTGAGGCCCGGTATTTTGCGAAAGTCGGATACAGATCGATCCTGTTTGACGATACGGGATACTGGAAAAATAAGGGGGTATTCTTTGGATTCCCGCGTGCCGCTAAGGATCTTGCTGCTGCCATCCGGCATTTTGACAATGGCACGCCTCTTATAGATGAATCGTTGCAGATGTAAATATGCTGATAACTGAAGAATCAAAACAGAATAAAGCGTGTTGGCGGAAATCGTTATGGCCATTGGGAGATAGTGGAGGATAATCCGCCCCAAACTGCTTGTGAAAAGCTATGCGGGATTCTGCCGAGTCAGGACGACAGGGCTACATAGTCAATTTGCCATCGCCTGCGTGGGCCGATTTTATTTTGTCGGGGGGCGTTGAGCTCATCCAGCAAATGAATGGTTTTAAAAATCTTGTCGCAGTTTTACATTGCCAGTCGCAATTGATTTTCTTGGCCTTTTTATGCAGCCACTCCAATTCATGACCGCACAGGGGGCAGGAGGTTTTCTGATTCCCCCACAGCGCCTTTAAAAAAGCCACCGCCTCATTTCGGTTTTTGAAATTCAATTCTTTCAGTTTGACTCGTTCCACCGCATCACCTCGTCTTATGTTCTCTTTCAGGAATTCTTACCAATCCTCTTCCTTTTCAGGCAGCTGGCTGCTTTGCAGACTCCGTAACCGATGGCAACTCCCAGCGTATTCAGAATCAGATCGTCTATATCAGAGGTTCGGGCGGCAAAGGGCAGCTGAAGAATTTCAATACATAAGGAAATCAAAGCCCCTCCTCCCAGGGTTTTCCAGAATCCCTCCAGTTTTTCGTATACAAGCGGCAGCACGATGCCGCTGGGGATAAACATCATAATATTGCCGGCCACATTCCAAATCATATCCCGGGTGCTGCCATAATCAAGCAGATGGACTAGGGGAAGCAAGTTGACCCGCAAAGGGAAGATGGCGGCCCCATCAAAAACAAGGGGCTGTACCTGCCCGTTTAAAAGGGCTCTCGGGAAAAATACAAAGCGGATGATAACTGCCAAATTGATAAACATCAACAAGAGAACGGCTTCTCTTTTCCATCGAATGTGCCCTTGCCGCTTCCAGACAATCAGGCGGCACAGTAGCCAGATGGCCGTAAAGATCAATTCTGCAAAAAGAAAGGGGATTGTCACCATGCTTGTACCTTTTGGGGCTTTCTGCGCCGGGAGTCGTCGCTTTTATGATTTCCGGATTGACGGCTTATTCTGCCCCTGCTTCACCTTCGGAAAAAGCGTGATTCCGTTGATCAATATCGAGGCGCCGACGCAGACCCACAAAGCACCGGACATGCTTGGCATAATATCCATTAAGCCCCCCCAATCCTCCGCCGTAACCCTTCCGGCACCATCACTGTAAAAGGCACACATGGTGAGGGCTGTGAGGGAAATGCTGGCAAAGCGAAAGAACTTTTCCTCCTGTCCCCTCATCCATTTCTCAATATTCAATATGGCTGTTATGATGGATGCCAAGCCTAAAAACGCCCACATAATCTTTCCCCCTTCCGCCGGTTTTCCCTTGATAGTACCTCTTATTATTTTTGCGTTGCCGGAATATCGATTCCCACTCCCGCATAGTATAGCACAGAGATTTGGGTATCGCGTGACATTTCGAAAAAGGCGGCTTATTATTTTTAAATAGCGCAGATTTTCAGGATGAGGCTTATGAAAAGCCGGGGACTGATTGCGTGTCAGTCCCCGGCTGCCGAGATGGTTTATTTGCAGAAAAGTGTAAAATGATTCAGGCCGTCCTCACTTTTTCCTATATGGCAATGCATTCCGCCTTGCATGGCGTGGTATCGGGAGGCCATCACGGCCAGCATCAGCAGGGGGAATACGGGATCCGTCACAGGGTTGTCAGGGCCGTTGTCCCACACACGGAAGTTAAAATAACTTTGCTTGATGGTAATCAATTTTTTGTGTTCCCTCTTATTAATCACAAATAAATCAGACGGGTGATTAATGACAGATTAACCCCAATTTTTACACTTTTTTGATACAAATGAGGAGAAATGAGGACAAAAGACAAGAAATAAAAAAACACGAAATACCTTGTTATTCCGTGCTTTTTCGATATTTGTTGATATATCAGCGCTTGCTGAACTGCGGAGCACGTCTCGCCGCTTTGAGGCCGTACTGCCCTAATAAAGGTTCTTGGTCAGTAAGCTGAAGCTGTGTCCCTTCGGATCGCCCTCTGTTCTGGTGCAGATCCTGTACCCGTGCTTTACGAAGTAGTCTCTCTGCCAGTCGAACGTACCGAGCAGCATGAACAATGC